>NZ_JBSPKY010000090.1:0-515 GCF_053848025.1 Mesorhizobium sp. 128a
TGCAGCCGCACGCATGGTTGTGGGCGATCTGGCCCTTGACCTTCACCTTCACCGGCTTGCTGGTGCAGGCGCAGACCAGCGTGCCGCCGGCAAAGCTTGCGCTTTCCTTTGGTAAACCGTTGTCGATTTTCGGATGCAGTTTTTCCGGCATTTCATTCCTCCCTGTTTTGTCATCTCAACTAGGTCTCGATGACTACCTCATTTTCCATGAAGTGCACCTTCAGCAGACGATGCACTTCGGTCAGGCTCCTCCTTAGAAACTGTCCTTGCACGAGGTAAGCGACCTGATCTTGCGCACGGTCAATCTCCTCCAGACTGATCGTGACGCGCTTTTCTTCGCGAAAGCTGCGCCAAAGATCCTCGCCAAAGTTCCGTATTCGATGGATCGTCGACTTCTCGGGGTCGACGAAGCGAATTCGAACCTCCTTCAATAGACGACCACGCTTCTGATCGACTTGCCCTCATGCATGAGGTCGAAGCCCTTGTTGATGTCTTCCAGCTTCAGCAAATGGGTG
>NZ_JBSPKY010000091.1:0-514 GCF_053848025.1 Mesorhizobium sp. 128a
GGCACGGTCGTGACCGGCCGCGTCGAGCGTGGCGTGGTCAAGGTCGGCGAGGAACTGGAAATCATCGGCATCCGTCCGACGACCAAGACGACCTGCACGGGCGTTGAAATGTTCCGCAAGCTGCTCGATCAGGGCCAGGCTGGCGACAACATCGGCGCGCTGCTGCGCGGCGTTGATCGTGAAGGTGTCGAGCGCGGCCAGGTTCTGGCCAAGCCGGGCACGGTGAAGCCGCACAAGAAGTTCGTGGCCGAAGCCTACATCCTGACCAAGGACGAAGGTGGCCGTCACACGCCGTTCTTCACCAACTACCGTCCGCAGTTCTACTTCCGCACGACCGACGTGACGGGCATCGTGTCGCTGCCGGAAGGCACCGAGATGGTGATGCCGGGCGACAACATCACGGTCGATGTCGAGCTGATCGTGCCGATCGCCATGGAAGAGAAGCTGCGCTTCGCCATCCGTGAAGGCGGCCGCACCGTCGGTGCCGGCATCGTCGTCACCATCAAAGAATAAT
>NZ_JBSPKY010000092.1:0-494 GCF_053848025.1 Mesorhizobium sp. 128a
TCCACATGGGGTAATCGCGGGAGCGACGCGCCCTGGAACCGATCATAGCCTTGGAGGGTGGCTGTTCCCCGATAAGATGAAATACGGGCTCACGACTGGACGCCGGGCCCAGCATCAACGGAGAACAGCCATGGAAGAACATATCGGTCTCGACGTGTCGATGAAAGAGACGGCAGTGTCGATCCGCCGTGAAGGCGAACGGATCTGGCGCGGGAAGTGCGCATCTGATCCCAGGATCATTGCCGAGCTTGTCCGCAAGCGGGCGCCGGCCGCAAAGCGCGTCGTGTTCGAAACCGGCCCGCTGTCAGTTTGGTTCTATCATGCGCTGCGCGCCGAGGGATTGCCAGCCATCTGCATCGATGCGCGCCATGCCAAAGCCGCTCTCGATATGGCGGCGAACAAGACGGATGCGAATGACGCCGATGGTTTGGCGCGTCTTGCTGAAGCAGGATTCTTTCGCGAGGTGCGCGTGAAAGGCTTCGACAGTATGTTGA
>NZ_JBSPKY010000093.1:0-489 GCF_053848025.1 Mesorhizobium sp. 128a
TGTTCGAAACGCTGCTCGGCGAGGAGGATGCGATCATCTCCGATGCGCTGAACCACGCCTCGATCATCGACGGGGTCAGGCTGTCGAAGGCCAAGCGTTTCCGCTACGCCAACAACGACATGGCCGACCTCGAAGCACGGCTGAAGGAAGCCAGGGATTGTCGCTTCCGGCTGATTGCCACCGACGGCGTGTTCTCCATGGATGGCATCATCGCCAATCTGAAGGGCGTATGCGATCTCGCGGAAAAATACGATGCCATGGTGATGGTCGATGACAGCCACGCCGTCGGCTTCGTCGGCAAAAACGGCCGCGGCTCGGCCGAACATTGCGGCGTCGAGGGCCGGGTGGACATCATCACCGGCACGCTCGGCAAGGCGCTGGGCGGCGCGTCGGGCGGCTACACCTCAGGCAAAAGCCAGGTTGTCGACTGGCTGCGCCAGCGTTCGCGGCCTTATCTCTTCTCCAACACGCTGATGCCGGCGATCGCCG
>NZ_JBSPKY010000094.1:0-489 GCF_053848025.1 Mesorhizobium sp. 128a
CGGCGATCGCCGGCATCAGCGTGTTGGAGAAGAGATAAGGCCGCGAACGCTGGCGCAGCCAGTCGACGACCTGGCTCTTGCCGGAGGTATAGCCCCCCGATGCGCCGCCGAGCGCCTTGCCGAGCGTGCCGGTGATGATGTGAACCCTGCCCTCCACGCCGCAATGTTCGGCCGAGCCGCGGCCGTTTTTGCCGACGAAGCCGACGGCATGGCTATCATCGACCATCACCATGGCATCGTATTTTTCCGCGAGATCGCATACGCCCTTCAGATTGGCGATAATGCCGTCCATGGAAAACACGCCGTCGGTGGCGATCAGCCTGAAGCGGCAGTCCTTCGCTTCCTTCAGCCGCGCTTCGAGATCGGCCATGTCGTTGTTGGCGTAGCGGAAACGCTTGGCCTTCGACAGCCTGACCCCGTCAATGATCGAGGCGTGGTTCAGCGCATCGGAGATGATCGCATCCTCCTCGCCGAGCAGCGTTTCGAACA
>NZ_JBSPKY010000095.1:0-475 GCF_053848025.1 Mesorhizobium sp. 128a
CCTTGATGTTGGCCGAAGCGCGCAGCAGGGCGACGCCGCCGCCTGCAACGATGCCTTCTTCCACGGCCGCGCGGGTCGCGTTGAGAGCGTCATCGACGCGGTCCTTCTTTTCCTTGACTTCGACTTCCGTCGCGCCGCCGACGCGGATCACCGCAACGCCGCCCGCCAGCTTGGCGAGACGTTCCTGCAGCTTCTCCTTGTCGTAGTCCGACGTGGTCTCCTCGATCTGCTGCTTGATCTGGGCAACGCGGCCCTGGATCTCGGCCTTCTTGCCGGCGCCGTCGACGATGGTGGTGTTCTCCTTGGAGATCGACACCTTCTTGGCGCGGCCGAGCATGTTGAGGCCGACATTCTCGAGCTTGATGCCGAGGTCTTCCGAGATGACCTGGCCACCGGTGAGGATGGCGATGTCTTCCAGCATGGCCTTGCGGCGATCACCGAAGCCCGGCGCCTTGACGGCGGCGATCTTCAGGCC
>NZ_JBSPKY010000096.1:0-465 GCF_053848025.1 Mesorhizobium sp. 128a
GACCGCCGGAATTAGGTGAATGGTAGGCGGTGTAACTTTCTTCGGGGAGTAAGCCATCTGCTGCCCGGCCACCCTCAAGCTTTCTGAAAAGATTACTGCGCATCGCTCGTAAATGAGGCGCTAGGGACGCATTCGATCGACCAACCCGCCGGCGTTGGCTGCTTCTTATATTCGGCGATGGCGGCCGAGCATTGTTCACGTGTATCGAAGCTGCTTGGCATAAGGGCCGTGCCCCCCTGCGGACCGGCGACGACCAGATACCAGATCAATGCTGTAGTTGAAGCCATAATCATTCCTCGCCCACTAGGATTCTAGAGCGGCGCCCCGGGACCTCAATAGGTTGCTAATATTCGCGACAGCTCGCGGGAACATGCGGCTTCTGCGGGCGTTTATCGGGCGAAGGGTGATCTCGGCCTCTGGGAGGTTGCTATGAGAAAACTGTTCCTTGCTTCGGTGATTGCCATC
>NZ_JBSPKY010000097.1:0-461 GCF_053848025.1 Mesorhizobium sp. 128a
GCCTGGACGCCAATCACCGTCGCGCCGTCGGCGCCCTTGGTGTCGGCAACGCCGTCGGTCGTGTTGCCGTCGAGGGCATCGGTTCCGCCGGTCAGCACATTGCCGGTGGCCGGGCCGAACAGGCCAGGCCCGATGCTGTCGATGTCGGCGACCGCCGTCGGCACGTCATCGACGATGTTGATGGTGAGGCTGCCGGCCGGTGCGCTGTCGCCGTCGGCGTCGGTCACCACCACCGCGAAGCTGGTGCTCGACGGATCGGTCAGCGTGTTGTCGATGAGCGTGTAGGAGTAGCTGATCGTGCCGAGGCCAGTCGCCGGATTGTAGACATAGCTTGCCGTCAGCGTGCCTGTCGTCCCGTCGGCGAACGCCGTCGGGATACCGGTCAGCACGTGGCCACCGAGCGACACTGTCGTCAGGCCGTCCGGCGACGTGAAGCCGATCGTACCCGAGGTCGTTTCCGA
>NZ_JBSPKY010000098.1:0-437 GCF_053848025.1 Mesorhizobium sp. 128a
GGCGGCCGCAGTGTTTTTGGCTGGGAACCGGCACTGGCGGAGCAGAACAAGAAGGCATGACAGGGTCAGGCTGAACTCTGCAGTCGCACTCGAAATCAACCATCCAGATCGATCAACGCAACGCCCAATTCCGGACGCCTGCTGCGGCGCAGATGGCCGGGCGCCTCCGCCAGGGTCACTTCGAGCGTCGGTCGCACGATGGCCTCGAACAGATGTCCACCCCGGGTCGTGCCGTCACTCAATCCCAACACCGCCTGGACGTGGAGGCTGGGCTTGCCGTCGTCGCCCAGCGCCACATCGCCGATGGCGCTCAGCACTTCGCATTGTTCGTCGATCGGAATTTTGCGGTAGGTCTTCGCATTGGGGTCGAACCAGCCCACGATCGCTCTTTCAAAGGCGCCGATCGCTGTCAGGGAAGCACTGCCGACCCTTTGGTC
>NZ_JBSPKY010000099.1:0-436 GCF_053848025.1 Mesorhizobium sp. 128a
GTGTCGAAATCGCCGTAGGGAACGAGCGTATCCTGGATGACGTTGCCGGCGTAGCCGATGAACGTATTGAAGGCCGATTCGTCCTTACCGACGCGCAGGCCACCGAGCTGGATCCAGGCGAAGTTCAGCGAAGCACCGGTGTTGCCGGCAGGATTGACGGCGTTGGCCGCAGGGAGCGGACCCGTCGGACCATCGGGGTCAACGAGTGCACCCGCATCACGGTTGTTGTTCTGGAAGTTGAAGCGGGTCTCGGTGTAGGTCTTCAAGGTGCCGAGCTCGGTTTCCTGGCCGGTCCAGGTCCTCAGCGAGAGGCGGGCCTTCTTGAACCAGGTGTCGT
This sequence comes from Mesorhizobium sp. 128a, assembly GCF_053848025.1. Classification (NCBI taxonomy): domain Bacteria; kingdom Pseudomonadati; phylum Pseudomonadota; class Alphaproteobacteria; order Hyphomicrobiales; family Phyllobacteriaceae; genus Mesorhizobium; species Mesorhizobium sp. 128a. The sequence goes on from NZ_JBSPKY010000099.1 coordinate 338, forward strand.
TGCTGCCGCCGTCCTCAACATCGGCGGACGTCGCACCGTCGAACGAACCCACGTCGCCGCCGCCGATGTCGTAACGGACATAGCCGCCGATGCGCAGGC
>NZ_JBSPKY010000009.1:0-241865 GCF_053848025.1 Mesorhizobium sp. 128a
CGGAAACCACTTCGCTGCGCCCCTGCCGTCTCTCCAGGCGTCCAAAGCCTAATAACGCAACAGGCCCCTTGTGGGAGAAGGTGTCGCCGAAGGCGACGGATGAGGGGTGTTCCAGGGAACGCCAGCGCCTCACTCCGCTGGAACACCCCTCATCCGTCTCGGCGCTGCTCGCCGATCCACCTTCCCCCACAAGGGGAAGGCAAGGGCAGCGCCGCGCTAGACCGGCCGATAAACCCGCTCTGCCGTGTTCCAGAAGATATCCGCCTCAGCCGCCGCGCCGTGCTTGGCCACCGCAGCGCGGTGAGCCTTGATGAGTTCGGCGTGGCTGGTCCAGAGCTTCTCGATCGGGAAGTTCGAGCCGAACATCAAATGGTCCGCGCCAAGAATGTCGATCGCATTGTCGACGATGTAGGCTATCAGATCCGGGTCGTTGCGGTGGACGAAAGTGCCCAGGCCTGAGAGTTTGGCGTAGAAGTTCGGCGCTGCCGAGAGCGTGCGCAGGCCGGCTTTCCACGCTTCGGTGGTTTTCTCATCCGTTCCGGTCAGCATGCCGGCATGGGTGAGGATGAAGTTGGTTTCAGGGTTCTCGCCGACCAGCGTCAGCCCGTCCTTCATCTGGGCGGGGAAAAGCTGCAGGTCGAAGGACAGGCCGTAGTCCTTCAGTCGCGCGACATTGGCGCGCACCTTCGGCTCGATGACCTGATCGGCCGAGGCGGCGAAGCGGAAGGCCGGCGTCTCGTGCCAGTGCAGTTGCATGCGCACGCCGCGCAGCAGGGGATACTTCATCAGCCGATCGATCTGGTGACGCACATCGTCCACCGTCATGTCGGCATAACCGACAATGGCATGCGGCCAGCCGGTTTCGTCGGCGGTCTTCTGCAGGAAGGCGACTTCCTTCTCGAAATCTTCCTTGGCCCAGTTGGTCTGGACATAGACCGCCTTTTCGACTCCCGAGCCATTCTGGTCTTCGAGGAATTCCCGGATCGGATAGTCGCGGCGGATCGGCTCGTAAGGGCCGAAGATGCGCGGCACCATCGGCCCGACCAGCCAGGGCTGATCCTGCTGGCGCCAGATGTGAAAATGCGCGTCGATGGCTTTCTGCATCACGATACCCTTTTCCAGATTGTCGAAGCCGCCGGGGCGGGGCGGGCGAGCGACAGGATGAAATCGGTCAGACTCCTGAGCGACGAGCCGTCGATGAGATCGTCGAGGTCAGGCAGGATGCCTTTGAGTGCTGCTGTTTCAGGGTGGAAACGTGGATCGCCGGCCAACGGTGTGGCAAGCGACAGCCGGAAGGCGCGGGCGCTCAGCCGGCGCATCGCTGTTACCAAGGCGCCATGATCGCCGCGCTCCAGCGCGTCCGAAAGGATGACGATTGCGGCACCGCGCGCAAAGGCGGAGAACCGTGGCACGGACAAGAATGCGAGCAAGGTCGGTCCCATGCGGGTGCCGCCATCCCAGTCGTCGACCTGGGCCGCAGCGCGCGCCAGCGCCTGGTCGCAGTCGCGAATGCGCAGCGCCGAGGTGATGCGGGTGAGCCGCGTGCCGAAGGTGAAGATTTCGGCGCGATCCGCGCCTTGCACCACTGAATGCGCGAGCTTGAGATAATCGGCGGTGTGCAATTTCATCGAGCCGGAGATATCGATGAGCATCAGCAGCTTGCGTGGCACCGTCTGTCGGCGGCGAAGCTGCGGCGAGGGGATGTCGCCATCGGCGCTGACAATTTCGCTGAGCGAGCGGCGCAGGTCGAGCTTGCCGCGCGAATGGGTGCGCACGGTGCGGAAGGAGCGGCGGGCGGGCAAGGCGGACGAGAGCTTGCGGCGAAAGGAACCGAGGTCATCGTCGTCGCGCTGGAAATCGCGGGTGCTCAGTTGTTCGTTGGCCGACGACAGCTCGCCGCCCTTCTCCTGGCGTGCGGTCTCACTCTGTTCCTCCTGCCTGCCGCCATCGTCCTTGATGCGAGTTTCCTCATCTTCTTCGCCTTCGACGGAGGGTTGGCCATTGCCATGGAAGTGGCTGCGGAAATGCGCTTCGAATTCATTCCGGCGGTCGGGTGAGGGCGCGAGCGTTGCGAGCGCCGCCTCGTGGATGTCGGCCATCGAGCGCGGCCCGAGCAGGGTTACCGCTTGCATGAAGCTCGAGACTTGTTCGGGGGCAATGGCGAAGGCGTGGCGGCGCAGCAGCTGGGCGAAGCCTAGGAAGGGTTCGGCGGCGCGGGGAAAGCTCTCCTCGCCCCGTTTACGGGGAGAGGATGCAGGCAGGCAGGTGAGGGGCGGCGCCGACGTCTGAGGTTGGCGCTGCCCCTCATCCACGCCTTCGGGGCACCTTCTCCCCGTAAACGGGGCGAAGGGGTCACCCAGGTCCCGGCTCACCCCAGCGCCTCCTCGACAATCCGGCCAAGCCCAGGCGCAATCTCGGTCAGATCCTCCTCGTCCTTGATCAGCACACCGATGGCGCGGCGGAAGGCTTCCGGCCACGGGCTGCCGCCCTTCTCCAGAATGGTCGCGGCATTGGCCCACTCCACGGCTTCGGCGATGCCGGGCGGCTTGGCGAGTGGGCGTGCACGGATGGTCTGCACGGCAGCCGCCACGGCGCGAGCCGTTGCCTCCGCGACATCGCCGGCGCGCAGCATGATGATGGCGGCCTCGCGCTCGGCGTCGGGATAGCCGATCCAGTGATAGACGCAGCGCCGGCGCAGCGCCTCGGCGAGTTCGCGGGTGCGGTTTGAGGTCAGGATGACGATGGGCTGCGCTTCAGCGCGAATGGTGCCACGTTCGGGAATGCTGATCTGGAAATCGGAGAGAAATTCGAGCAGCAAGGCTTCGAATTCATGATCGGAACGGTCGATCTCGTCGACCAGCAGCACGCGCTGCCGAGGCGCCCGCAGCACCTGCAGCAGCGGTCGGGCGATCAGGAAACGATCGTCATAGATGTCGATTTCGTGCTCACCGGCATGGCGGATGGCGAGCAGCTGGCGCTGGTAGTTCCATTCGTAGAGCGCATGCGCGGCGTCGATGCCTTCATAGCATTGGAGCCGCACCAGATCGCGGCCGAGCAATTCGGCGATTGCCTTGGCCGCTTCCGTCTTGCCGACGCCCGGCGCGCCTTCGAGCAGCAGCGGCTTGCCCAAGCGGACGGCAAGGAAGATCGCGGTGGCCAGGCTTTCATCCGCCAGATAGCGCGAAGCGGCGAGGCGATCGGCAATCGCCTCGGGTGAGGCTGCGAGCTGCTCGGCACTTGCTTCTATCATCGCGTCCTCAGCCAGCCGCTTGTGCCTTCAGCGCGCGCAGGATCCGTTCAGGCGTGATCGGCAGCGTGTCGACGCGGACGCCGACGGCGTCAAAGACGGCATTGGCAACGGCGGGTATTTGCGGGTTGGCGCACATCTCGCCCGGTCCCTTGGCGCCATAGGGGCCATCCGCCGATGGACGCTCCAGCACGATGATCTCGGTTTGGGCGAGATCACCTGGGCCCGGCATCAGATACTGGTTGAAGTCAGTGCCGCCATGGTCGCGGTTTGGGTAGTAGGGTTCTGTCGTCTCGTAGAGCGCATGGGAGATACCCATCCACGAGCCGCCGACCAGTTGCTGCTCGACCATCTTTGGGTTCAGCGCGCGGCCGATCTCGAAAATGTTCTTCACCGTCAGCACCGTTACTTCGCCGGTCTCGTCATCGACCTCGACCTCGGCCACCGTGCAGGCATGGACGTAGCAGGTCGACGGCTTCATCGCCCCGGTCTCTTTCTCAGGATAGGAGCGCGGGATCAGGAACATGCCGCGCCCGGAGATCGAACGGCCGCGCTTGAAATGCGCCGACAGCGCGACATCGAAGATCGAGATCGATTTTTGTGGGGCGCCCTTGACGAGAATGTTGCCCTGGCCGTCGGTCTCGAGGTCGGAGGCGTTCACCTCCAACTCCTCGGCGGCCACTTCCAGCATCACCTGGCGGGCTTCCTTGGCCGCCTGAATGACGGCATTGCCGGCGCGGTGGGTGCCGCGCGAGGCGAAGGTGCCCATGCAGTGCGGGCCGGTGTCGGTGTCGGCGGTGTCGATGATGACGCGGTCGGTCGGCACCCCGATGGTCTCGGCGCAGATCTGCGCCATGATCTGCTTCAGGCCCTGGCCGAGATCGACGGATGACAGCGTCACCATGAAATTGCCGGTCGGGGTCGAATGCACCAGCGCCTGCGTCGGGTCGCCGCCGAGATTCATGCCCGTGGGATAGTTGATCGCGGCGACGCCGCGTCCGCGCCGGATCGCCATCTCAAGCTCCCGTCTTGTAGGAGGACATTGCCATGTACTTCTCCGCCACCGGCCAGTCGGCGGCGCGCGAGGCCTCCTGCATGCATTCGATCAGGGCTGCCCCCTCGGTCGGCTGGCGATGCGCCTTCATGTCGCCATCGCGGTAGGCGTTGATGAAGCGGAATTCGAGCGGATCCATGCCGATCAGCCGGGCCAGCTTGTCCATCTGCACCTCCAGCGCAAAGTCGCCGATGGTGACGCCGAAGCCGCGCATGGCCGAGGAGGGCGTGCGGTTGGTGTAGACGCAATAGGTGTCGATCCAGACGTTCGGGATGGTGTAGGGCCCGGGATAGTGTGCGGCGCCCTTCTGCGCGCCATAGGGCGAATGGCGCGAATAGGCGCCGGCATCGGTATACCCCGTCACCTTGCGCGCGACGATGCGGCCATCCTTCATCACGCCGTCCTTGATCACGACTTTTTCGGCCGCGCGCGGTGAGGAAATCTGCATCTCCTCCTCGCGGCTGTAGATGAAGGAGACAGGACGCCCGGTGAGCTTGGCGCCGAGAATGGCGATCGGCTCGACGATCACGTCGACCTTGCCGCCGAAGCCGCCGCCGACCGTGCCGCCGACGAAGTGCAGTTTGGAGCCCGGCATTTGCAGGATGATCGAGGCGTTGTCGAGGGTGAAGAACATCGCCTGCGTGTTGGTGTAGCAGGTGAAACGGTCATTGCTTTCAGGCACTACGACGCAGCCCGTGGTCTCAGTCGGCGCATGCTCGATCGGCGAGGATTGGTAGCTCTGTTCGAGGATATGGTCGGCCTCGACAAAGCCTGCCTCGACATCGCCGAAGCGCACCTTGCGGCATTCGCCGCTGTCATAGAGATAATAGTTCTGGCCGTGATATTCGTTGACCAGCGGCGCCCCCGGCTTCAGCGCTTCCTCCATGTCGAAGACGGCGGGCAGCACCTCGTAGTCGACCTTGACCTTTGCGGCGGCCTCCTGCGCCGCGCGCTCCGTTTCGGCCAGCACAGCCACCACGGCTTCGCCTTTCCAGCGCACCTTGCCGTCGGCCAGCACTGTCTCGTCCTCCGGTCCGATCTGGATCAGGATCAGGATGGTGTAGACATTGTGCGGCACATCCTTGGCGGTGAGGACTTTCACCACGCCTGGATGCTTCTCCGCCTCCGACGTGTCGATCGAGCGGATCCGGGCGTGGTGATGCGGGCTGCGCACCATTTTCAGGTGCAGCATGTCAGGAAAATTGCGGTCGGCGAAATAGGCGGTTTTCCCCGTGACATGGCCCGGCGAATCCAGCCGTGGCCGCCCCTGGCCGATCTCGTGCAGGCCGTCCTTGCGCTGATCGGCGAAATAGTTTTTGCGCAATTCCATTCTTTTGGTCCCCTCAGGCGGCGTTCTGCGAATTGGCGCGCGCAGCAAGCAGCACCGCCTGGATGATCGGCTCGTAGCCGGTGCAGCGGCAGATGTTGCCGCACAGCGCCTCGACCACCTCCTCGCGGCTGGGGTTGGGCGTGTGGTCAAGCAGCACCTTGGCCGCCATGATCATACCCGGCGTGCAGAAACCGCATTGCGTGGCGAAGGCATCGAGGAAGGCGCGCTGCAGCGGATGCAGAACGCCGGCTTCAGCGAGGCCTGATGTGGTGCGGATGTCAGCGCCGCCGCAGGTTTCGGCCAAGGTCAGGCAGGAGAGCCGCAACTCACCGTCGATGATCACCGAGCAGGCGCCGCAGGTGCCCTGATGGCAACCGCCTTTCGGCGACGTGTCGCCGATCTTGTCCCTCAGCGCATGCAGCAGAGTCGTGCCGCTCTCGACGAATTCGGCCTTTTCGGAGCCGTTGAGTGTGAACTGGACCGGGACCTTTGCCATGTTTCCTCCCTTGCGCGCCTGCCCCGAGGGGCAGGCGCGCGCCCCCCGACGTGTTGTCTGGTTAACTCAGCAGTAGCCGCCCGAGATGCACCGGCAGAACTTCAGCGCGATACCAAGCGCTGGCAATCGGATCGGTGATGGGCGAAGTGCCTTTACCGGCGGCGGCCAGAGCCGCCGCGATGCCGTCCTGGTCAAGTTTCCTGCCGATCAGCGCCTTTTCCGCTGCGCGGGCGCGCATCGGCCGGTCTGCCATGCAGCCCAGCGCAATCCGCGCTGACGACAGTGTGCCGTCGGCGGCCTGTTCGAGCATCGCTGCGATGACGAGGACCGAGACGCCCTTCGGCTTGACCCGCGATATCTTCAGGAAGCGGAAGCTGCCATCCTTTGGAAGCGCGAAGCTCACTGACGTAACGATGGCGCGTCTGTCGTCCCGCTTGGCCAGAAAATCCTCCAAAGATAATTCCCCATCATCGGTGCCAATGGTGGCGTCGAGCGCCAACAGGGCGACAGTGAAGTCGCCATAGGGCGCGGGCGCAAATAGATTGCCGCCGACGGTGGCCATGTTACGGATCGCCGGGCCGCCAACGGCGCGCGCGGCTTTGGCAATGTCGCCGAGGTCCGGATGGCGGGCGATCGCCGCCATCGTCACCGAAGCGCCGATGCGAGCCGTGCCGCCCGATACAGTGATGCCGGACAGGGCCGGATCGGTGGAACGGACAAGGCCGGTGATGGAGACATCGCCTTCATTGGCAGCGCGTATTACCAGCGTGCCGCCACCGAGATAGCGCGTGCCGGCGGCCTTCAGGGCTGCGTTGGCGTCCTTCGCCGTCGGGAATGTCTGGAGGGCAAGCGCCATGGCGGGCTCCTTGGCTCAGCTCTGGCCAGCGAAATGGCTCTTCAGCGCGTTGAAGCCGCCCTGGAAGACGTTGGCGCCCATGCCCGCGGCGATCTTGTCGGCCTCTTCGGGCGCGGCGTCGAAGCTTGCGGTCCATTCGGCATAGGTGCGGTCGCCGTCTGTCACCCGGCGCAATTGCAGCGTCGCCTTGTGATTGGTCAGCGGCTGCGGCGTCTCCAGGATGGAGTAGCTGACGAGGAAATTCTCATCGGAAAAGTCGAGCAGTTCTTCACGGATACGCGCGCCGCTGGCGAGCTCGAAATTGCGCACGCAGCCAATGGTTTCCGCGTCCGCGCCGTCCTCGATATGGCTTTCGACCATGCGCGGATGCCAGCCTGGCAGGTCGTTGAAGTCGCGTATGCGCGCCCAGACCTTTTCGACAGGCGCGTCGATGACGCTGGATATGGTGACATCAACCATGGGCTCGTTCCCTTGCAATCAAATTTGCATTCAAGGGTAAGGCGGCGGCGGGTGCTGTGCTTATCAATGGGTCTTGCGGCCCTATCAAGGAGTCTGAAAAACGAGCAGATCGCCTAGGCCATCGCCCGCGCCGCCTCGCGGTAAAGCGTCGGCGGCACACCGACATGATCGCGGAAGAAGCGCGAGAAATTGCCCTGTGTGGTGAAGCCGAGATTGCAGGCGACCGAGATCAGCGGTTCCTGCGACCATTGCAATTGCCGCACGGCTTCCTCCATGCGCAGCGTGTTCCAGTACACGTTGGGCGTCAGATTGGTCTGTTCCTTGAACAGCGCAAAGAAATGCGGCCGCGACAGGCCGACGCTGCGGGCGACGTCATCGAACGAAATGCGCTCACAGACATTGGCCTTCATCAGCTGGATCGCCTTGCGGACACGGAAATCCTGCATGGTGTTGATGCGGATGCGCGCCTCTTGCGGCGCCGAAGCGTCGGCGGCGTCGAGCACGGAGTCGATGAAGCGCTCGATCTCGTAATTGGCGATGTCGTCGACGCTTTCATTGTCGCTCAGATGGTCGAGCAGATTGGCGGCTGCCTGGTGCAACCAGGGTTCGAGCGTGATCGCGGCCTGGGCAAACAGCGGCGCCGACGAAGGCAGGTCGCGGCGCCGGCGCGCCCAGTCGGGATCGATGTAGAAGGCGAGGAACAGACCCGGCCTGCCATTCTGCGACAGGATATGGCTATGCGGCTGGAAAGAGTTGATCCCTGCCGCGGTGCCGGGACCCAAGGCCACCGTCTCGCGGCCGATGGTCATTTCGCCGGCCGTGCCTTCCAGCCAGATGATGATATGGGCCTCGACATGGGCATGGGTGACGAAGTCGCTGGCGACATTCAGGACAGAAACATGTCCGAACCGGCCCCAATAGAGCCTGATCGCGTCCGTCATGGGTATATCCTCCCGCAGACGACTGGCCTCCCTTCGCCTGCATTGGCGATTGTGCGGCTGAGTTTAGGTTCGCGTCAAGGTATGGGGGTTTGGATGGGCGCCGATGCTGATCCATGCCGGCCGATTTTCAGACTGAGCGATAGGTAGAAAAGAGAATAGCGCTGACGCTGGTTTCTCCTTCTCCCACAAGGGGGAAGGGAAGTGGAACTTCAAACCGAAGCCGTCATGCCGCCGTCGACATAAAGAGTGTGGCCGTTGACGAAGGACGATGCGTCCGACGCCAGGAAGACGGCGGCGCCGATCAGTTCGTCGACAGTGCCCCAGCGGCCGGCCGGCGTGCGCTTTTCCAGCCAGGCGGAGAATTCGGCATTGTCGACCAGCGCCTGGTTCATCTCGGTGCGGAAATAGCCTGGCGCAATCGCATTGACCTGCAGGCCATGTTTCGCCCAGTCGGTGCACATGCCCTTGGTCAGGTTGCGGATCGCGCCTTTGGTTGCGGTATAGGGGGCGATGTTGGGCCGGGCGAGTTCGCTCTGTACCGAGCCGATGTTGATGATCTTGCCCTTGCCCCGCGCGATCATGTGACGAGCCACCGCCTTGCCGACATGGAAGGCACCGGAGACATTGGTCTTGAACAGCCGCTCCCACTGCTCCTCGGGAAAATCCTCGAGCGGGGCGCGGAACTGCACGCCGGCATTGTTGATCAGGATGTTGATGGGACCGATCTCGGCCTCGATACGGGCGACATCAGCATCCACCGCGCGAAAATCCGTCACGTCGAAGGTCGAGGCATGCGCCTTGAAGCCGGCATCGCGCAAGCCGGCGACAGCATTGGCGACTTTGTCCGCCTCGCGGCCGTTGAGCACGACGCTTGCGCCATGTTCGGCAAGGCCGCTCGCCAGCGCCAGGCCAATGCCCTGGCTGGAGCCCGTGATGAGTGCCAGCCGCCCGCCAAGGCTGAACAGGGATTTCGACGTCAAAGCAATGGTTTCCAGCGAAAGGTTTTAGTCGTTGCGCCTGAAGTTGCGGATGCGGTCGAACAACACCGCGAGCAGGATGGCGCCGCCGATGAAGACACCTTGCCAGAAGGCGTTGATGCCGAGCAGGCCCAGGCTGTTGCGGATCACTTCGATGAGCGCAGCGCCGACAATGGCGCCGAAGGCGGTGCCGACGCCACCGGCGAGGTCCGCACCGCCGATGACGGTGGCGGCGATCACCTGCAGCTCCATGCCGTTGCCGAGGTTGGTGGTGACGGCGCCGAGCCAGCCGGTCTGGATGATGCCGGCAATGCCTGCCGAGAGCGCCGAGATCATGTAGACGGCGACCTTGATCTGGCGCACCGGAACGCCGGTCAGCGTCGCCGCATGCTCGTTGCCGCCGATGGCGAAGATGTGCCGGCCGAACTTGGTCCAGCGCAAGGTGAAGCCGGTGATCAGCGCCAAAATGATCATGTAGAGCACGGGATTGGCGATGCCGAACACCCAGGCGCCGCCGCCCAGTGCCAAGAGCTTGTCGTGGTCGGGGCCGAACTGGAAGACCACGGTGTTGTTGGAAGCGACCATGGCCAGGCTGCGCGCGATCGACAGCATGCCCAGCGTCACCACGAAGGGTGGAAAGCCGAGATAGGCGATCAGCACGCCGTTGAAAGCGCCGATGGCGAGCGCGGTCGCAATCGAGGCGAGGATGCCGATCTCGATCGAATAGCCGGCATGCATGGTGACGGCCAGCACCATGGACGACAGACACAGCACCGAGCCGACCGACAGGTCGATGCCGCCGGTGATGATGACGAAGGTCATGCCCAGCGCGATGATGGCAACGAAGGTGATGTTGCGGGTGATGTTGTAAAGGTTCTTCGAGGTGGCGAAGGCGTCGGTGGCAAACGACAGGAAGATGCAGGCGAGGATGACGGCGATCACCACCCAGAAGGTCTGGTTGGAGAACATGCGCGACAGAAAAGTGTGCTGTTTCTGCGCGATCGTCTGGTCAAGGGTGACTGCCATTATCGACCTCTCCTGCCGATGGCCAAGTGCGCCGGCGTGGTTAACTGCATCCTGCTCATGCCACTTGCTCGATGGCTCCGGTGATCAGCCCGGTGACTTCCTCGGGCGAACTTGAAGCGATGGTCTTGTCGGCGACCTTCCGGCCGCGCCGCATGACGATGACGCGATCGGCCACGTCAAAGACGTCGGGCATGCGGTGGCTGATCAGTACGACTGCGATGCCCTGATCGCGCAGATGGCGGATCAGATTGAGCACCTCGGCCACCTGCCTGACCGAAATAGCCGCCGTCGGCTCGTCCATCAGCACGATCTTGGCCTGGGACAGCATGGTGCGGGCGATCGCCACCGCCTGGCGCTGGCCGCCCGACATCTGCTTGACGAGGTCGCGGGGCCGCGTTTCCGATTTCAGCTGAGCGAAAAGCTGGCCGGCGCGCTTGTACATGGCGGCGTAGTCGAGGACGCGGAACGGTCCGACGCCCCGGCGCAGCTCACGGCCGAGATAGACATTGGCGGCGGCGGTGAGATTGTTGCACAGCGCCAGGTCCTGGTGAACGATCTCGATGCCGTGCTGGCGCGCATCCGCCGGCTTGTGCAGGATCAGTTCCTTGTCTTCCAGCCGCATGATCCCGTGGCTCGGGTGGAAATTGCCGGCGATCATCTTGACCAGCGTCGACTTGCCGGCGCCGTTATCGCCCATCAGGCCGACAACTTGTCCCGGCTCGATCGCCAATGAGACATCGTTGACCGCCTGGATGGCGCCGAAATGTTTCGAGATGTTGGTGAGTTCGAGAACCGCCACCAGACTTTGCCTCCCACGTTTTGGCCGCCGGTCGTTTGCCTCAGCCTTCGCTATCTCAACGTCCTCCCAGAGGCAGCGATAACCGGCATTTACGCAAAGCCTGTGCGGTCGTCAATTGTCAGACGAATAAGAAAGCAGCTTATATCGAATGGTTTGTGCCGCTGGAATCTAAAAATCAGTTTTGTAGGACAAATAGGATTGACGTTGGCCGCGAGCCGATATTAGCTGTGTGCTGGAGGGCATCCAGCCGACCCCACGCCGGCTTGCCGGGCGGGTCAGTAGGGGTGTGCGGTCTTTGCAGGTTCCATTCGAACCTCACTGACCGAATTGAAAATGCTTATCGATCCGGCCTGGCCACACGAGCGCTCGCATGACGATCCTCGGTCCGCCGCATCCGGGTTGGTCTGTGTGGCGGGCACGCCGTGTCCGTTTGTTTGCAAAGGGAGGACTGACATGAGGAAAACACTTTTGCTCGCTGCCGTCGCCGCCATGGCGCTGGGCGCCGGGCCGGCTCTGGCCAAGAAGCAGCTCGTCATCGTGGTGAAAGGTCTCGACAATCCGTTCTTCGAGGCCATCCACCAGGGCTGCGAGAAGTGGAACAAGGAAAACGCCAGCTCGGAATATGAATGCTTCTACACCGGCCCGGCGTCGACTTCCGACGAGGCCGGCGAGGCGCAAATCGTCCAGGACATGCTGAGCAAGGCCGATACGGTGGCAATGGCGATTTCGCCGTCCAACGCGCCGCTGATCGCGCAGACGATCAAGACCGCCAATCCGACGATCCCGATCATGACGCTCGACGCGGATCTCGCCAAGGAAGATGCGGCGCTGCGCAAGACCTATCTCGGCACCGACAACTATCTGATGGGTCACAAGATCGGCGAGTACATCAAGAAGGGCAAGCCGAACGGCGGCACGATCTGCACCATCGAAGGCAATCCGGCGGCCGACAACATCCTGCGCCGCGCGCAAGGCATGCGTGACGCGCTGTCGGGCAAGGAAGGCCTCGCGGCACTTGCCGGCGAAGGCGGCTGGACGGAAGTCGCGGGATGCCCGGTGTTCACCAATGACGACGGCGCCAAGGGCGTGCAGGCGATGACCGACATCCTCGCCGCCAACCCCAAGCTCGACGCGTTCGGCATCATGGGCGGCTGGCCGCTGTTCGGCGCGCCGCAGCCCTATCGCGACCTGTTCGGGCCGCTCAAGGACCGCATCGCCAGCAACGATTTCGTCATCGGCGCCGCCGACACGATCGGCGACGAAGTGGCGATCGCCAAGGATGGCCTGGTGACCGCGCTGGTCGGCCAGCGGCCGTTCGAAATGGGCTACAAGGCGCCGTCGGTGATGATCGATCTGATCGAAGGCAAGAAGGTCGACGATCCGGTGTTCACCGGCCTCGACGAATGCACCAAGGATACGGTCGACACCTGCATCCAGAAGTAGTTTCGGCAATACCGGGGCGTCCTTTGAGGGCGCCCCGTCACATCCCTCAGGGACAAGGACAGGCAGCATTGTCGGGGCGGCAAGCTCCGGCTTTGACGGGCCCATGCGCCTTTGCTTCGACGAAGGTTGGCTTTCGGCGAAGAGATGCCGGGCACGGACAATTCCGGACGATTTCCCAGCGACATATTGCCGATGCCGGAACAAGATGCCGGACGACACATCCAGAAAGCGATCCGCCAGGGCGCACGCGCCGGCCAGCCCGCCCGCAACGGCCGTTCGACGGCCGGATATGGCGTGGAACCCCGGCTCCAGCGTGCACGCCTCTCTGGCCAGCGAAATCGGGCTTCGGATCGTGCGCGGCGACTATCCGCCGGGCTCTATCCTGCCCAATGAAGCCAAATGGTCCGAGATATTCAACGTCAGCCGCTCGGCTGTGCGCGAAGCGATCAAGATGCTGATGGCGAAAAGCCTTTTGGCGTCGCGCCCCAAGATCGGCAGCTGGGTCGAGCCCAGGGAGCGCTGGAACCTGCTCGACCGCGATGTGCTGGCCTGGTATGCGGCTGGACCGGACCGGGAGGCCTTTCTGCGCACCGTACAGGAGTTCCGCCACATCATCGAGCCGGAAGCCAGTGCCTTTGCCGCGATCCGGCGCACCGACGAGCAGATGGCCGAGATCAGCCAGGCCTGCCGCGAGATGGGCGAGGCGACGAGCCTGCAGCAGCGCATCCGTGCCGACACGCGCTTCCATCTCGCAATATTGCGGGCTTCGGGTAACGATCTCCTGGTGCCGCTCGGCGTGCTGATAGAATCGGCGCTCGACCACCTGTTCGTCTTCGTCACGCGCGAGCACAGCGACCAGCGGCGGGCGCAGTCCCTGCATGAGGCGATCGAAAAGAACGTTCGCCTCAAACGCCCGGCCGCCGCCCGCAACGCGGTCCACAGGCTGCTTGCCAACACCGACGAGGTTGTCGAGCGGTCGCGGCGATGATTTCAGGCGGCAGCCAGAGGCAGTGCGCGAGGCGCGTATCGCTGAGTTCAGATTGTCTGCTTCTTGCCGTCCTTCATCGGCATCAAGTCGAGGCCGTTCACCTTGGCGATATGGGTCGCCAGCATCGGCACGAACTGTTCGGCCGGGCCGGTGGCATGGGCGCCGGCAAAGGAATTCTTTGTGGCATTGCCGAGCGGGTTGGCGATGCCGGCAGCACCCGCCATCGATTCCAGATAGGTCAGGTCCTTGAAGGCATTGGCGATTGTGAATTTGTGCGCGTCGCGGTCGCCTTCCAGGGTCCAGCGCATGAAGGTCTGGTAGAAGCCGCAATCCATGCGACCGTTGCGGATGACGCTGTCGAAGCGCGGCGGCGAGATGCCGACCTTCTCGGCCAGCGCCAGCGCTTCGGAATAGATAGCGGCGTAGCCCAGTGAAATGAAGTTGTTGAGCAGTTTCATGCGGTGGCCGTCGCCGGTGTCGCCGATGTGGACGATGCGCCCGGCCCAGGTTTCGATCACCGGCTTCACGCGGGCAAAGAGCGCGTCGGGCGCGCCGACCATGGCGTCGAGCGTGCCTTCCCAGGCTTCCTTCGGTGTACGGCTGAGCGGGGCATCGACAAAGTCGACGCCGATCTCTTTCAGTTCCGCCGCCAGCGCCACGGTCGAGACCGGATCGGAGGTCGAGCAGTCGACGACGACGGAGCCCTTTTTGAGGCCCTCCTTGAGGCCGCCGGGGCCGCGGATGATGGCTTCGACCTCGCGGGAGCCGGTGACGCAGATGAAGACGATATCGGACACCGCTGCAACATCGCGAGAGGTTGCCGCCTCCTTTGCGCCGCGGCCAAGCAGGTCTTCCGCCGGCTTGCGGTTCTTGCGGCCGAGGAAGGTCAGACCGTAGCCCTTGTCGACGATGTTCTTGGCGATGCCGTGCCCCATCAGGCCAAGCCCGATGAAGCCGATCTTTTCGCGCGCGGCGGTCGTATTCATGTCGTGTCGTCCTGTTTGCAATGATTGATATCTGGCGCCGCCGTTTTGCGGGCGAGGGTGGTTGCGGAACGCTATATTGTCTGACAATACACAGAAATCCTAGGCATTGGAGGCGAAAATGACGAAGCGGATCATGTTCACCGGCGGCAGCGGGAAGGCCGGACGCCATGTCGTGCAGTATCTGGTCGAGCAGGGCTGCCAGGTGCTCAACATCGACACCAAGCCGCTCGACAATCCCAAGGTGCGCACGCTGATCACCGACATCACCGACAGCGGCCAGGTGTTCAACGCGCTGTCGAGCTATATGGGCCTGCATGAATTCGACCCGTCGCTGCGCCCACAGCCGGTCGACGCGGTGGTGCATTTCGCCGCCATCCCGCGCATCATGATCACGACCGACAATGAGGTGTTCCGCATCAATGCGATGGGCACCTACAATGTCATCGAAGCGGCGGTGAAGCTCGGCATCAAGAAGGTGGTGATCGCCTCCAGCGAGACGACCTATGGCGTGGTGTTCGCCAACGAGCCGCGCGATCCCAAATATTTCCCGCTCGACGAAGAGTATGACGTCGATCCGATGGACAGCTACGCGCTCTCCAAGGTTGTCAACGAACACACGGCGCGCGCCTTTGCGCAGCGCAACGGCACTGATATCTACGCCTTGCGCATCGGCAACGTCATCGAGCCGCACGAATATTCCCTGTTTCCGAAATGGTTCGCTGATCCGGGTTTCCGCAAGCGTATCGCCTGGAGCTATGTCGATGCCCGCGATCTCGGCCAGATCACGCTGCGCGCCGTCGAAAAGGACGGGCTCGGCTTCCAGGTGTTCAACGCCGTCAATGACGACACCTCATCCGACCTGCCGACGGCTGAACTGTTGAAGCGGTTCTACCCCGATGTGCCGGTCAAGACGAAGCTCGGCGAGTACGAAACGCTGCTGTCCAACCGCAAGGCCCGGGACATGCTTGACTTTCGTCCCGAGCACAGCTGGCGCAAATACGTCAAATAGGGCTGTCCGGGGCGAGGTTGTAAGCTGATCTGTGCACAGCTCCAGGCTTTGCCGCCGGCGTGGCCGGCACCGCTTGACAGCCTTCGAAATCCGGACTTTGTGGATGCATGAGGGACGGAAAGCCGAATAAGGGAAACAAGCCCGACAAGGCGGCGTCCGCCGAGCGCCCGGCGGCGCTTCGTCGGGCCGACGCAACCCGGGTGCCCGGCTCCAGCGTGCATGCCTCGCTGGCCAGCGAAATCGGGCTGAGGATCGTGCGTGGCGACTATCCGCCGGGCACCATCCTGCCCAACGAAGCCAAATGGTCCGAAACCTTCAACGTCAGCCGCTCGGCGGTGCGGGAAGCGATCAAGATGCTGATGGCAAAAAGCCTTTTGGCGTCGCGCCCCAAGATCGGCAGTTGGGTTGAACCCAGGGAACGTTGGAACCTGCTCGACCGCGATGTGCTCGCCTGGTACGCGACCTCACCCGACCGCGAAGTGTTCCTGAAAACGGTGCAGGAATTCCGCCACATCATCGAGCCGGAAGCGACCGCCTTCGCCGCCATGCGGCGCACCGACGAGCAGATGGCCGAGATCAGCCAGGCCTGCCGCGAGATGGGCGAGGCGACGAGCCTGCAGGAACGCACGCGCGCCGATACACGCTTCCATCTCGCAATATTGCGGGCGTCGGGCAACGATCTTCTTGTGCCGCTCGGCGTGCTGATCGAATCCGCCTTCGATCATCTGTTCACCTTTACGACGCGCGAGCTCGACGACCTGGCGCACGCCCAGCAGCTGCATGAGGCGATCGAGAAGGCCATCCGTCTGCAGCGGCCGGAAGCTGCCCGCAGCGCGGTGCGCAAGCTGCTCGCCAACACCGACGGCGTCATCAACTCAAGATAGAAGCAGGGCCCCGCAGGCTATCCTGCCAAATGCTGCTTGGTGAGCGCTATCAGCAAAGCCTGGTCGCGGGCGGCGTGCTCGGGGCGGTTGACCACTTCATCGCCACTGACGATCGCACCCCAGAAGCAGCGCAGTTCCTCGACGAACGCTTCGCCGTAGCCGGCGCGCAAATCCTTCGTCGAGAGTGTGTGGCCGTCCGATGTTTTCAGCGTCAGCCGGGTCGGATGATGGTTGAGCCAGGGCGAGGGGAATTCGAGCTCGAGGCTGGCGTCGTCGAAGAACAGCGTGATGCGCTCCTTGTAGTCAGCAAGTTTCGGCACCGTCAGATGCGTCATGGTCCACAGTGCCTGGCCATCGAGCAGCTTCACCGCGCCCTGGCCGCCGTCGCCATTGGCGAAGATCTGCGCGCCGACAACCTCGCCATCTGGCACGCCGAGCGCGTCGAGCAGGCCGTGCACGGCATTGACATCGTGAATCAATGCGGAGCTGTAAGCGCCGGTAAATCCACGGAAAGCAAGCTCGGTCAGGGGCAGGCCAATGGCGTGCTCGACCTGTTTCTTCTGCGCGGCTTGAGCGGCGGCAATCAGCTCCTTGGGAATATCGCTGCCGCGCTTGTAATGTTGGTGTGCGATGAACGGCCAGGCGTCGGGATCGTTGACCTCGACCGAGACGGAACGCAGCGTCTTCGCCGTGCCGGGCAGCGAGGCCAGCGCCAGCCGGTAGCTCGGATCGAAGCGCTTCATGTAGCCGACCTGCATGACCTTGCCGGCCTTGTCGCGCGCAGCGACGATCTCGGCGATCTCCTTCGGTGAATAGCAGAGCGGCTTTTCGCAGAAGACATGCAGGCCACGCTCAAGAGCCGCCAGCACCTGCTCGTGATGCAGCGGGTCGGGGGAGCCGATGACGACGGCGTCGAGCTTCTGGTCGAACAACTGCTCCGACGTTTCGAAATTGGCGATGCCGTGGATATCTGTGACGAACTGGCGCGAGATTTTCGACGGATCGGCAACGCCGACCAGTTCGAACAGATCGCCGAGCCGCAACAGGTTTGGAATATGCTCGACCTGAGAAATCATGCCGGCGCCGATGACGCCGACCCGTATCCGGCTCATGCAATATCTCTCTTGATGGTCTGAAACGTCACGGCGACGACGATGGCCGATTGCCGATCTGCGCCAAAAGCCCGGCGATCTCGGCTTCCACCGCCTTCAAATCCTCGCCGCCCGACATGATCGAAATCACCTCGTCGCGGGAAATATCCGACTTGGCGTAGGTGCCGCGGTTGCGGCCGCGGTTGAGCAAGGTGAAAGTGTCGCCGACGGGGTAGGCGTGGTGGATGTTGTGGCTGATGAAGATGACGGCCAGTCCGCGCATGCGGGCCTCGATGATGAATTTCAGCACCATCGCCGCCTGATGCACGCCGAGCGCCGAGGTCGGTTCGTCGAGGATCAGCACCTTGGCGCCGAAATGCACGGCGCGCGCGATCGCCACCGATTGGCGCTCGCCGCCCGACAGCGTCCCAACGGCCTGCGTCGGGTCGCGCACGTCGATGCCGATATCGGCCATCGCTTGACGCGCAATGGTGTTGGCGCGGTCCTTGTCGATGCGCGAGAAGGGCAGGGTGCTCTTCGTCGGCTCGCGGCCGAGGAAGAAATTGCGGGTGATTGACATCAGCGAGATCATGCCGAGGTCCTGGAACACCGTGGCGACGCCAAGGTCCTGCGCGTCGCGCGGGCTGCGGAAGGCGACCGGCTTGCCGTCGACGAAGATCTCGCCCTTGGTCGGCCGGTGCACGCCCGACAGCACCTTGATCAGCGTCGACTTGCCGGCGCCGTTGTCGCCGAGCAGGCAGTGGACCTCGCCGGGATAGACCTTGATGTCGATGTCCTGCAGCGCGCGCACCGAGCCGAAATTGACGGAGACGCCGCGCAATTCCATGGCTGGCTGGACGGTATGGGCCGGCTGGATTGTCTGGGCCGGATTGGTCATTTGCCGCCTCCGCGTCCGAGTGCCTTGAGGCGGATGTAGTTGTTGACCAGCACGGCCATCAGGATGACGATGCCGAGGAAGACCTTGAACCAGTCGGTGTCGATGCCGGTGTAAAAGATGCCCATCTGCACCAGGCCGAAGATCAGCGCGCCGAACAGCACGCCATAGACGGTGCCGTAGCCGCCGGTGAGCAGCACGCCGCCGATGACCGCGGCAATGATGGCCTCGAACTCCTTGAGCAGGCCACGCGTGGTGTCGGCGGAACCCGCCTCCATCACCTGGATGGTGGCAAGCAAGGTCGCCGCACAGGCGGTGTAGATGAACAGCGCGATCTTCACCCGGTCGACCGGCACGCCGACATTGCGCGCGGCATTGAGATCTCCGCCGGTGGCAAAAATCCAGTTGCCGTATTTGGTCTGCGTCAGGACGTAGCCGGCAAGCACGGTCAGGCCGAGCCACCAGACGATCGACATCGGAATGCCGACGACGAAGGGGATGCCGTCGGTGCGGGTGGCGATCCAGCCCTGCGTGCCCATCCAGTGGAAGAAGCCGGTCAGGATATGGCCGTTGAACAGGCCTGATGTGGCCGGGTCCGGCGCGCCGTCGAGAATATAGGGGATCTGCGTGCGGCCGGTGACGGCGCGGGTGATGCCGATCGACAGGCCGCGCAGGATATAGAGTGAGGCCAGTGTCACGATGAACGAGGGCAGGCGGGTCTTCACGACGATCAGGCCGTTGAGGTAGCCGGTGAGGATGGCGACCGCGAAGGCGCAGGCGATGCCGCCCCACAACGGCAGGCCCCAATATTTGACCGTCAGCCCGATGACGACGCCGGCAAAGCCGACCATAGAACCGACCGAAAGATCGAACTCGCCGGCGATGATGAGCAAGGCGGCGGCGGTGGCGATGATGCCGAGCTCGGCCGCCAGCGTCAGGAAGGTCATCGACCCCTGCAGCGAATAAAGGTTCGACGCACCGGGCAGCAGCGCGAAGATGACGATTGTGGCGATCAGGCCGCCGGCGGCGCCGGCTTCAGGCCGGCGCAGCCATTGCGTCAGCCGGCCGGTTTTGGCCAGCCGCTCATCGGCGCCGGCGGCGCGCTTCGACGTCATGCCGAAGCGGTCTTTCGCTGGTGCTTCCGAAGGTATCGCCTTGTCTTCCACGACAGCCATTAGGCTCCCCAATCGCTCAATTCGCAATGTCGATGACTGCAGGGAAAGCGCCACGGGGCCTTCCCCTGCAGAGATCGTTCAGGCCTTAGCGGATGCCGTCCTTGGCGAGCGCCAGGATAGCCTTGGCCTTGTCGGGCGTATCGATGAACAGCGGGCCGGTATAGGCATTGTTCTGCGGCCAGAAGCCGTGCGTTGCGTGCTCGACCAGATAGATCACCGGCAGGTAACCCATCAGATATTGCTGCGCGTCCATGCCGAAGCCCATTTCGCCGGCGACGACGGAATCCAGGACTTCGGGGCTGATGTCGAATGTGTAGAGCTTGATCTTGCCGAACAGTTCCTTCTGGCGGAAGAACGGGATCAGCGGGTTGGCTGCGGTGGCGCCGAGCGCGAACACGGCCTGGGTGTCGGGATGTGCCGACAGATAGGCCTCGGTGCGGCGCTGGATGTCGGCCGGATCGGGCGACACGGTCAGCACTTCGGTGCCGCCGCCTGAAGGCTTCAGCCCGTCATTCAAACCCTGGCAGCGCTGGTCGAGGCTGACATTGCCGACCTCATGGTTGATGCAGACGACCTTGAGCGTGCCGTCCTTGGCCAGCCGTTCGCCGGCCTTCTTGCCGGAGTCATATTCGGAGACGGTGCCGACATAGAGCGTGGTGCCCAGCTCGGCGCCTTCCTTCTCGCCGGAATCGAGAACCACCATCGGGATATTGGCAGCAAGACCCGCCTTGACGGATTTGCCGAGTGCATTGGCGTCGGCGATGGAGACGGCAATGCCATCCGGATTGGTGGCGATGGCCGCGTCGAGCAAACGCGCCTGCTCGACCACGTCGAAGACTTGCGGCGCGTAATATTCGACCTTGGCGCCGGTCAGTGCTGCCGCATCGTCGACGCCGCGCTTGACCACCGACCAGTAGGGGTCGGAGGCCGAGCCATGCACCACGAAGGTGATGCGGACATCCTTCGGATCCTTCAGGCCAGCGGTATGCGCGACGCCTGCCAGCATGCTCATCGAGACAAGCGCGCCGAGCGCCAGTTTCAGAACGGTCTTCATGTCATTCTCCCATTGTCGTTGCAGTTCCAATTCCCTCTTTGCGCCGCAGGCCGACGGTTCGCCTTACAGCGCTGACCGGGTGGCCGCTTTGCGGGCCTTTGCCGGTGTCGATGCTCCGAGCCGCGCGCGCAGATCCTCGCGCAACGGCTTCATGCCGATAATGTCGATGTCCCGCGCGCCGAGCCAGTCGCGAAAGGCATGGTCGCGGAACAGTTCATATTCCTCGGTACGGATATAGGCGGAGCGCGGCTCGATCAGCTCGAGTTCGCCCGGCGCGTTGAAGTGCAGGCAAAAGAAGGTCAGGCCTTCACGCACGCCTTCGACCAATGCCTTGTAGGCCGGCTCTATCGGCTTCGAACGCGGACGGCCCCAGGTCGTCTGGATCGCGGCGTCGAAGATGACAAAGCCTTTGGCGCGGGCCTCGGCAACGCCGCGCTGGAACGCCGCTTCGGTGACGCCAACCAGATTGTCGTTGGGCGCATAGGCCGACAGCGTTTTGGTCAGCAGCACCGGCAGGCGATATTCCAGGCCGAGCCGGATATAGATGTCGCAGAATTCGGGCGAGAGCGCCGTGCCCATATGGGCATCGAGATGGGTGACGTCGATGCCGGCGCGGTAGGCGGTGTCGATCTGGGCGCGCAGTTCGGTCTCGACTGCCTGAGGTGCTGCCTTGCGGCGCGTGGTCGCGACATCGGGCCAGAAATAGCCGAACTCGTCGGTCAGGCCGGCGGCGCGCGAGGGCGACGTCAGCGGCCGCCATTTGTAGTGCTGTTTTTCGCTGTTGAGCGTCAGGTGGACGCCGAGATCGAGCCGCGGATCGGCAGCCGCCGCTTCGGCCATCTCAGGAAACCACGGGCAAGGCACCATCACCGCGCCGGAACTGCAGGCGCCGAGCCCAGTCAGTTCGAGGAAAGCGCTGTTGGCGCCATGGCACATGCCGACATCGTCTTCATGCAGCACGATCTGTCGTCTGGAAGCGGCAGGGGCATTCATGAACGGGCACCGCCTGTCCGGCATGCCGCTCGCGAGGGTCTTCCAAAGTATGTCCCGTCCTGCATGGAACCGACCGTTTGCCCAACTGGACGCGATGGAACGCCCAAACTGGTTGTTCCAACAGGGCCACTTCAGCGAATTCGGATGGGTACGATTTAGGCCGGGATGGCTTGGTTCGATCGCGGCGGAGTGGTTCTTTCAAACCGCGCCGGCAAGCGTACTGCTTTCACACCATCAAGCGATGTGGAGACTTGCCATGTACACCGCCGGCGAAGAAGAGATCGAAGCCATTGCCAGAGTGATCCGCTTGGGCGCACTGTTTCGCTATGGCGACAACAGCGAGTGCGACCGCTTCGAGGCGCGCTACGCCAGGCATCTCGGCGTCGAGCACTTTGCGCTTGCCGCCAGCGGCACCTATGGGCTCGCCGCCGGCCTGATCGGGCTCGGCATCGGGCCTGGCGATGAGGTGCTGGTGCCGGCGCACACCTATATGGCGACCGCTACCGCTGTCCTGTCAGTCGGTGCCATTCCGGTCATCGTCGATATCGACGAAAGCCTGACCATCGATCCGGTAGCCCTGCGCGACGCAGTCGGCCCGCGAACCAAGGCGGTCATTCCTGTGCATATGTGGGGGGCGGCTTGCAACATGAATGCCATCATGGACATCGCCAAAAAACGCGGCCTGCTGGTTCTTGAGGACGTCTGCCAGGGCATTGGCGGCGGCTATGAGGGCAAGAAGCTTGGCTCCATCGGCCATGCCGGCGCCTACTCCTTCAACTACTTCAAGAACATGACCTCGGGCGAAGGCGGCGGCATCGCCACCAGCGATCCGAAGGTGGCGGAGCGTGCGCGCTGCGCCATCGATCCCTGCCATTTCTACTGGCAGGGCCGCAATGACAGCATCAAGCCGTTCGCCGGCATCGGCGCGCGCGCTTCGGAACTTATGGGGGCGATGCTCAACGTGCAGCTCGACCGGCTCGACGGCATCATCGAGGCGATGCGGGCCGAGAAGAAGAAGGTGCTGGCCGGCACCCGTCATCTCGGCAATCTAGGCCTGACGCCGTCGCCGATGAACAGCCCGGACGACGATTGCGCGGCGCAGGTGATGTATCTGCTGCCCAGCGAACAGGCGGCGCAGACTTTCTCCAAGACCATTCCGAGCGTCATTGCCGGCAAGACGGGCCGCCACAATTTCACCCAGTGGGACCAGGTGCTGATGCACGAGGGCGCGCATCATCCGGCCCTGAACCCCTACACGCTGCCGGAAAACAAAGGCCTGCGGCTCACCTATGCCGACGATCTCGGCAAGGGTTCGCTCGACATCCTCAACCGCACGGTGATGGTGGCAATGAACCCGGCACACAGCGATGCCGAGATCGACGACATGATCCACAACATCGATGCAGCCGCGCGAGTAGCGCTTGAACACGCCTCGCTGGACGATGTCGAGGTGCGCAAGGCCGCCCCCGTCGATCTGCAGAAATTCGACAGTGTGAATTGAGGCACGCCGGCTGGGCCCGGCCTACTGCCGGTCCAGCCGCATGAAGGCGGCACGCAGCGCCAGCACTGCGCGCAGAATCTGGCGCTCGTCCATCGCGGCGTAGCCGAGCAGCAGGCCGTGTTCGGGCTCGCTCGAATGGTAGTTGATGGAAATGCCCTGGACGTCCAGCCCCTCCTTCACGGCGGCGACGACGACGTCGATGTCCTTGTACGGCTTTGTGAAACTCGCCAACAATTGCATGCCGGAATCGTTCTCGGCCACCGTCAGCCATTCGGACAGATGTTCCTGGCACAGCTTGACGAAATTGGCCTGCCGGCGCGCATAGAGCCGGCGCATGCGCTTAAGATGCGTTGCGAAATAGCCCTGCGTGATGAAGTCGTTGACCGTCGCCTGCAGGATCAGCGGCGCGAACTGGCCGGTGATCGAGACGGCGCGGTCGAACGGCACCGACAATTCGCGCGGCACGATGAGATAGCCGATGCGCAGCGCCGGGATCAGCGTCTTGCCGAAGGAGCCGATATAGACGACGCGGTCGGCGTGATCGAGGCCGCGCAAAGCCGGCACCGGCCGGCCGCGAAAACGGTATTCACCGTCATAATCGTCCTCGACGATCCAGGCGCCGTGGCGTTCGGCGATGTCGAGCAGTTGCAGCCGCTCCTCGATGCGCATGATGGTGCCGAACGGCCACTGGCAGGACGGCGTCACATAGATCAGCCGCGGCGGCGGCAGATCGGGGTCGGATAGGTGCCAGCCGTGCCGGTTGACCTTTAACGGCGCGAGCCTGGCGCCGCTGGCGAGGAAGGCGCTCTTGGCGCCGAGATAGCCGGGCTCCTCCATCCAGACATGATCGCCCTCGTCCATCAGCACGCGCGAGGCGAGGTCGAGCGCTGCCTGCGCGCCGGTAACGACGATGACCTGGTCGGCGGTGCAGTTGATGCCGCGCGACAGGCTGATGGTCGAGGCGATGGCCTGGCGGAGGCCGGGATGGCCGGCAAAGGAGAGATATCCCAGCAGGTTTTCGTCGCGGCTGCGCGCATTGCGCGTGAGCAGGCTCGACCAGATGGTGAAAGGGAAGGACGCGGTCTCGGGTACGCCGGGGTGGAAGTTGATGACGCCGGCGTTGCGCGGCGGCTGCGGGCCGTTGACGATGGTCTGGCCGCGCCGCGACAATTTTTGCGGAGCGGCGAGGCCGGCGCGCATCGAGGCCGGCGGGCGCTTCTGCTGGATCGGCGCCACCCAGGTGCCGGATCCGGCGCGCGCCTCGATAAAACCTTCGGCGAGCAGCTGGTCGTAAGCGGCAATCACCGTGTTGCGGCCGACCTTCAGATCCTCGGCCAGCGAGCGGGTCGAGGGCAGCAACGTGTTCTGCTGGATCTGGCCGTCCAGAATGAAACGCCGCAAGGCACCGTAGATCTGCCGGTGCATCGGCTCGTCCGAGGCGCGGTCGACCGACATGATGTCGAGGGAAAGGCGCATGTGGTCGGCCAAGCTAGTCTCCGACGAACCTGGCTGCGCGGGCGATCTTTTCTTCGTTGAGCAGGCAGACGGTCTCGAGCACCAGCCGCCTGGTTTCGGCACGGACTTCGCGGCTGTTCTTCAGCGCGCGATGCACGGTGGCCGCGCCGAGCTCCGCCTTTTGCGCAATCTCACGGATGGTGCAAAGCCGTTCCGTGCCGAGTGCCGCCTCGAATGCCATGTCGCCCCTCCACCTGCATCAAGGCACGGCTTGCCGCCAGCCTCAAGCTGGAAACTCCTTGGAAAGTCCGACCTCCCCAAGCCGGTGCCGAGAATTATGCGATCCGCGCCGCCAGGGGAGGACGGCGGCGCGGATCGCCGGGCGCTTTCGCGTCGCTACCCCTACCGAGGCGCGCGCCCAACCGGCCAACCACCAGCCCCCCGGCGGTGGTCAGGCCAAGTCTCGTGTCGCTACCTCGAACCCGGCCTTGCGGGCCGTGGCTAGAAGCGAAGCATAACCCTTCGTGGCATAGGTCAAGGGATTTGCCTTGGCCGGGTCCTGTTCGGCCTCGACGACGATCCAGCCTTCGAAGCCGCGCTTTGCGAGAGGCTTCAGCAATGCCAGGAAGTCGACGGAACCGTCGCCGGGCACGGTAAAGATCCCTTCCATCACCGCCGCCATGAAACTCATGTCTTCGCGCCGCGCCCTTTCCAGCACCGCCGCGCGGACGTCCTTGCAGTGGAAGTGCACGATGCGGTCGAGATGCCGGTGCAACAGAGAGGCCGGGTCGCCGCCCGAAAACAGGCAATGGCCGGTGTCGAACAGCAGGCCGACGCTTTTTCCTGTCGTTGCCATCAACCTGCCGACCTCATCGTCCGTCTCGACGATGGTGCCCATATGGTGATGGAAAGCCATGCCAACGCCGAAGACGGTCATGCGGTCGGCGAGCTCGGTCAGCTTCTCGCCATAGGCCGCCCATTCGCCATCGGCGAGACGAGGGCGCTGCGAGATCGGCGCAAAGATGCCGTCATGACGGCCGCGCGACGTGTCGGCATAGACGACGACCTTGGCGCCGAGGTCGCGCAGCAGCGTCAGATGCGGGGTGATGGCGGCGAATTCCTCGTCGACCGTGCGGTCGAGAATGCGGCCGTCATACCAGCCGGAGACGAGCTCCAGCCCATAGGAGGACAGGATCGGTCCAAGCTCGTCGCTTCGCCTGGGAAATTTGCCGCCGAGCTCGGTGCCGCGATAGCCGGCCTGCCTGGTTTCCGACAGGCAGGTCTCGAGCGGCGTGTCGCCGCCGAGTTCGGGAACATCGTCATTGCTCCAGGTAATGGGATTGATGCCGATCTTGACCGTCATGCCGCTGCTTTGCAGGCTTGGGGGAACGCAATGCCGAGGCTGCAAACTGGAGGGAAAGAGGACCTGTCACTAGGTCCAGTTGAGGTGAATTCGGCAGAACCAATCGTGAGGACTAATGCTGCTCTTGCCGGCCGAAAGCAGCGCGCAGTTCGTCCTTGGCGTCCTCGAGCACTTTCCGGCGCTTCTGCGGCAGGTTCTTGCCGGCACGGTTGATGTAGAAATTGAGCATCGACATGGCCGACTGGAAGGGCTCGGCCTTGCGGCGGTCGCTGTGTTCGGCCGAGCGCTTGAGCGACGCCGCGATCTTTTTGGCATCGTCGGCTTCGAAGATGTGCGCCTCGAGGTCCATCGCATCGCTGTGTTCGGTCACGTCGGCGGACCATTTTTTCTTCGTGGTCATGGCAAACTCCTTCTCGTCGAAAACTCGGCACGGCGTTGCCGGTTCCGGAAAAAATCCCCTGGCCGCTGGAGCCACGGATCGGAGCGCTGTGGCGCTGCCCGTCGCTACGAATGTGCCGATAGTGACGCCAGCGTGTCGACTCCCGGAACCGCAGACAGGAAACGCCTTGACCCCAATCGTCGCCAATCAGGCGAGCAGCCCCGGCATCGACAGCTCCTATGCCTGGATGCGGCTTGCCATCTCGATGCTGCTGGCGACCATCGGTGCGGTCGGCATGTGGGCCGTCGTGGTGGTGCTGCCGGCCGTGCAGGCGGAATTCGGCGTCGACCGCGCGGCGGCATCGATGCCCTACACCGCAACCATGGTGGGCTTTGCCGCCGGCAATGTGCTGGTCGGCCGCGCCATCGACCGCATGGGCTATTGGATCCCGGCGCTGATCTCCTCGATGGCACTCGCCGCCGGACTGCTGCTCGCGGCGGCGTCAACGTCGATCCTGCAATTCACCCTTGCCCAGGGGGTGCTTATCGGCCTTGGCTCATCAGTGATCTTTGGACCGTTGATCGCCGACATTTCGCATTGGTTCAACCGTCGACGCGGCGTCGCCGTCACGGCGGCGGCGGCGGGCAATTATCTCGCCGGAACGCTGTGGCCAACCATCATGCCGACGCTGATCAAGGCGGAAGGCTGGCGCTTCACCTATGCCGCGATCGGCATCTTTTGTCTGCTCACCATGATACCGCTGGTGCTTTTGCTGCGGCGCGGCGCTCCCGACGCGGCGGCAGGCTCGTCCGGAAGCCGGCCTGTGCAGCCGATTTCAATCTCGCCGGCGGCGCTACAGGTGTTGCTGGTCGTCGCGGGTTTAGGCTGCTGCGTGGCAATGTCGATGCCGCAGGTGCACATCGTCGCCTATTGCATGGATCTTGGTTACGGCATCGCCCATGGCGCCGACATGCTGTCGATCATGATGGCGGCGGGCGTCGTCAGCCGGCTCGCCTCCGGCTTTGTCGCCGACCGCATCGGCGGCGTGAAAACCCTGCTTATCGGTTCCGTGCTGCAATGCCTGTCGCTTTTGTTCTACATCCCGTTCGACGGGCTCGCCTCGCTCTATGTCGTGTCGCTGGTGTTCGGCCTGTCGCAAGGCGGCATCGTGCCTTGCTATGCTATCATCGTGCGCGAATATTTACCGGCCAGGGAGGCCGGCCAGCGTATCGGCATCGTCATGATGGCGACCATCTTCGGCATGGCGATCGGTGGCTGGATGTCGGGCTGGATCTACGACCTGACTGGCTCCTACGCGGCAGCGTTCCTCAACGGCATCGCGTGGAACCTGATCAACGTGGCGGCCATCCTTTTGCTGATGTGGAGGGCGCGGCGCCCGGCCATGGTTACGGCCTGAGGACGTCAGTCGGCGGCCGCAATCGGCGTTGGCTTGACAATCGCCAGTTGCTGCGCGACGCCAAGCGGCATGGCGCAGTGGGGAAGCCGGGCAAACATGGCGACACAGACGACGAAGCCGCAATCGCGCGCGACGCAAGGGGCAGGGCCATGACCAAGCCACGCTCGCGCCGCGGCGGCGGCCGCCCGACGATCTCCGATGTTGCGCGCAAGGCCGGCGTCGGCGCCATCACCGTGTCGCGGGCGCTGCGCGAACCCGACCGCGTCAGCCAGGATCTGCGCCGCCAGATCCTGGCCGCCGTCGACGAGCTCGGCTATGTCCCGGATCCCAATGCGCGGGCGCTGGCCTCGGCGCGTGCCGATGTGTTCGGTGTGCTGGTGCCGTCGCTGACCAACAACGTCTTCGCCGAAGTGGTGCGCGGTATCTATGACAGTCTGTCGGACGGCCCGTTTCGCGTCCAGCTCGGCAACACCCATTATTCCGGCCTCGAAGAGGAACGCCTGCTGCAGGTGTTCGCGCCGCAGCGTCCCGCGGCGCTGATCGTGGCCGGCATCGACCAGACGCCGACGTCGCGAAAACTGCTGGAGAGCGCCGGCTGTCCGGTGGTGCAGGTGATGGAGACCGGGCCCGACCCGGTCGACATGCTGGTTGGCTTCTCGCATTTCGACGGCGGCAGGACAGCGACCGAGCATCTGATCGAGGCGGGCTACCGGCGGATCGGATTCATAGGCGCGCGCATGGATCCGCGCTCGCAACGGCGCCTGGCCGGCTATCGCGCCGCAATGGAGAAGGCCGGCCTGTTCGACCCGCGGCTGATCACCACCACGCCGCTGTTGTCCAGCGTGACGCTCGGCCGCGAGCTGCTTCGCGATGCGCTGGCCAAGATGCCGGCGCTCGACGGCGTCTTCTGCAACAATGACGATATCGCGCTCGGCGTTCTGTTCGAATGCCATAGCGCCGCACTCGACGTGCCGAAGACGATCGGCATTGTCGGCTTCAACGATCTTGAGATGATGCAGGCGGCGTTCCCGCCGATCACCAGCATCCGCACCCCTCGCTATGAAATCGGACGTCGATCCGTTGCCATGGCGCTGGCGGCGATCGCTGGGCGAAGGCCCGAGCAGCGGGTCGTCGACCTTGGTTTCGAGCTCAAGCCGCGCTTGAGCACGGCACGCTGAAAATGCTTTCGAACCTTCAGCAAATGGTGCTTTACACAACGTCATGGTAGCGCTACCATTTTTGACAGGCAGGCACTTTGGCGGAGGAGCCAAGCCTGTTTATTATACATAAGCAACAGCTCATCTTGTTTATTATGTATAATATGCTAGGTTTCATTTCTCGCCCGTGAGGCGGCGAGGGGGAGGGGATCGGGCCGGCTTCGGGCCCTTGAGACGTGCCGCCGGCAAGGCTGCGGAGCCGTCGCCGGGCGTGGGAAATTACCACGACAAACAGCATCAAGCAGCAGCATCAAGTAGAACTGCAAACGGGAGGAATATCGATGATCAAGTCATTCGTTGGCGGCATCGTTGCCGCCACTGCATTCGTCATGTTGAGTTCGTCGGCGATGGCCGAACCTGAAGTCGTCAAGGGACCAGCGGCCGAGCCCGACTGCTTCGCGCCGTGGGCGGCCGATACACAGTTCTTCAAATTCCCCAAGAAGGAAGGCCCATACCGCATCGCGCTCGCCAACGGCTATATCGCCAACACCTGGCGCATCCAGATGATCCAGACGGCCAAGGCCTATGCTGCGCAGAAGGACGTCGCGGCAAAGTTGAAGGAATTCAAGGTCGTATCGACCGGCGAGGATGTGCCGGCGCAAATCTCGGCGATCAATAACTTCATCGATTCCGGTTTTGACGCCATCGTCGTCAACGCGCAGAATCCCACCGCCTTCGGGCCGGTCATCAAGCGCGCCAAGGAAGCCGGTGTCGTGCTGGTCGCCTTCGACAACATCCTCGACACCAAGGACGCCATCAACGTCAACGTGGACCAGAAGGGTCTTGGCGAACTGTGGGCCAAATGGCTAATCAACCATATACCGGATGGCGGCAAGATACTTGAAGTGCGCGGCGTTGCCGGCACGTCGGTCGATACCGACCGCCACAACGGCATCCATGAGGTCTTCGACGCCTCGGGCAAGAAATGGGACGTCACCGAAGTCGCCGGCAAGTGGGATGATCCGACAGCGCAGAAGGTCACGGCTGACGCGATCGCCACCAATGGTCCGTTCGTCGGCATAACCGGCCAGGGCGGCGACACAGGCATTGTTCAGGCGATGATCGACGCCAAGCATCCGTTCGTGCCGTTCGGCGGCGAAACCGAGAACGGTTTCCGCAAATTCTGCGCGGCGCACGCGGCGGACGGCCTGAAATGCTCCTCGGCCGGCACTGGCCCTGCCCAGGTCGCGGTCGCCATCAAGACGGCGATCGCCGCACTTGAGGGTCAGGTCGTGCCGCAATCGGTCAAGCTACCGCTCGCCATCGTCGAGGATCCAAACTTCAAGGAAGGCCAGGACTACTTCCCTGACCAGTCCGACAATTTCTTCGTCGGCAATTCCTTCCCGACCTGCGGCATCAATTTCACCGCGCAGGAAATCATGGGCCAGACCAAGGCCGACCAATAGGCTGCACAATCGGCGCCGCGGGATGCTCCGCGGCGCCGAACCGCTTGCCATCTCAATCCATAAAACTGCCCCGGAGGGCTGATGGACGGTGCAGCTCCACTCTTTCGCATGGAAGGCATTTCCAAGCGCTATGGCGGCGTGCGTGCGCTGGAGAAGGCCGAACTTTCGGTCACATCAGGCAGCATCCACGCCATCCTCGGCGAAAACGGCGCCGGCAAATCGACGCTGATCAAGGTCATGGCCGGCGTGGTGGCGCCCGACGAGGGCACGATGACGCTGGACGGGCGTGAGGTCAGCTTTGCCTCGCCGGCCGCGGCCAACCAGGCCGGCATCGTCTGCATCTTCCAGGAACTGTCGCTGGTCCCCGAGCTTAGCGTCGCCGACAACATCGTCATTTCCGATCCGCCGACCCGGTTCGGCATGATCGACCGCAAGGCGCAGCGCCGCATTGCCGAAGAGGCGCTGGCACGCGCGGGTGCGGCCGACATCCATCCGCTGGCGCTGGTCAAGGATCTTCCCCTTTCAAGAAGGCAGATGGTCGAGATCGCCAAGGCGTTGGCCAGGAAGCCGCGCATCCTGATCCTCGACGAGGCAACGTCGGCGCTGGCTGCCGCCGATGTCGCCAAGATCTTCGCAGTCCTGAAGCGGCTGCGTGGCGAAGGGCTGGCGCTGCTCTACATCTCGCACCGGATGAACGAGATCGCCGAACTCGCCGACCAGTGCACGGTGTTTCGCAACGGTCGCACCGTCGCCTCCTATGCGGCAGGCACCAAGAGCGACAATGAGGTTGTCGAGCTGATGATCGGCCGCGAATACAGCCACATATTTCCGCCGAAGCCGACGCGGGCGCTCGACACCGCCCCGCCGGTTCTCGAGGCGCGCAAGCTCTCCTGGACGGACCGGCTGGACGACATCTCGCTCAGCGTCAGGGCTGGCGAAGTCGTCGGTCTCGGCGGGCTGGACGGGCAAGGCCAGCGCGAATTGCTGCTTGCCTTTTTCGGTGTGCTGCGCGGCCTCAGCGGCCAGATCCTTATCGACGGCAAGCCGGTTTCGATCACCAGCCCGGCAGCGGCGCGCGACAACAGGGTCGGTATGGCGCTGATCCCGGAAGACCGCAAGACCGAAGGCCTGATGCTGCCGATGACGGTTCGCGAGAACCTCTCCTTCGCCGCCCTCGATCGGCTGTCCAAAGCCGGCATCATCGACCGCGCCGCCGAGCAGCGGCTGATCGACGACATGGTCGGGCTGCTGGCGATCAAGACCGCCGGCCTCGACATTCCGGTCGGCGCCTTGTCGGGCGGCAACCAGCAGAAGGTGGTCATCGCCAAATGGCTGATGCGCCAGCCGCGCATCATCCTGCTCAACGATCCGACGCGCGGCATCGACGTCGGCACCAAACAGGAGCTGTATCAACTGATGCGCAAGCTTGCGGACGCGGGTGCGGCGATCCTGTTCTACTCGACCGACTATGACGAGCTGATCGGCTGCTGCGACCGGGTGCTGGTGCTCTATGACGGCGCGGTCAAGCGAGAGCTGGTCGGCGCCGAGATCACAGAACGGGCGCTGATCGCCAGCGCGCTCAACATCCATGGCGGCGACGCCACCCCCAGGCATGGAGCGGACGCGTGAAGGATTGGCGCTACTGGCTTGCCGAACAACGCGGAACCCTGCTGGCGTTCGCTATCTTCATCGTCATGTTCGCGATCTACACCGCGAACCATCCGGCGGGATTTACCGCCAATGTCGTGCAGACGGCCTCCAACAAGGGCGTGCTGCTCGCCTTCGTCGCCATGGCGCAGACGCTGGTGGTGATCACCGCCGGCATCGACCTTTCCGTCGGCATGATCTTCACGCTGACCAATTGCCTGGCCTCCTGGCTGGTCATCGGCACCGGCCTCGAGACCGCCTTCGGCGTCGTCGCCGTGCTCGGCACCGGGCTGCTGTGCGGCGCGATCAACGGCGCCATCGTCATCTACGGCCGACTGCAGCCGATCGTGGCCACCATCGCCACGGGTGCCGTCTATTTCGGCATCGCACTGCTGCTCAGGCCGTTCCCGGGCGGCTCGGTCAACGAGGATCTGGCCGATGCGCTCACCGGGCGCCTCTTCGGCATCGTGCCGGCGAGCCTGGTCACGCTGTTCGCCGTGGTGCTGATCGTCTGGGTGCCATTCAGCCGTTCGGTGCTGGGCCGTGCCGCCTACGCCGCGGGCTCCTCCGAGACGGCTGCCTACATGTCAGGTGTGCCGATCCGGCGCGGCAAGTTCGCCGCCTACGCGCTTGCCGGGCTGCTGGCGGCGATCGGCGGGCTGTTCCTGACCTTCTTCACCTATACGGGCGATGCCGCCTATGCCAGCGGCAACGCCTATACGCTGTTTTCGATCGCCGCCGTGGTGCTGGGCGGGGTCTCGCTGTTCGGCGGCAAGGGCAGCGCCATCGGCGCCATCTTCGGCGCGCTAGCCTTCCGCACCATCGGCGACCTGCTGTTCGTCTTCGATTTCGACCCGCTGTGGCAGCCGCTGTTCCAGGGCGTTGTCCTGCTGATCGCGGTCAGCCTCGGCGCCTTCGCCCTGTTTCGGGTCCGCAACCGGCTGGAGTGGTTCCTGTGAGCGAGACGACCATCGGCGGCATCGCCGGGCGCATGCCGAAATTCATCCGCCGCGCCGATCCGGCAGTTGTCACCGCCTTTGCCTGCATCGTGCTCTTGCTGTTTCTCGGCAGCCTTTATTCGCGCAGCTTCCTGTCGCCGGAATATCTGTTGCAGCAGCTCAAGGTGGCGTCGTTCCTCGGGGTCATCGCCACAGGCATGATGCTGGTCATCCTGCTTGGCCAGATCGATCTGTCGGTGCCGTGGTCGGTGGCGGTCGGCGCCATGATGGCGGCCGCGGCTGCGGCCTACGGCCCGGTCGGCGTGGCGCTTGCCATCCCGTTCGGCATCTTCTGCGGTATCATGATCGGCATCGTCAACGGCATCGGCGTCGCCTATCTGCGCATCCCCTCGATGATCATCACACTCGCCACCAACGCCGTCGCGCAAGGGCTCATGGTCGTCTATACAGGTGGCTTCTCGCCACAGGATTCGGCCACCGGCGCCATGCGTTATCTCGCGACAGGTTTTACCATTCCGGGCGTGCCTAACGCCGTCATCATCTGGGCGCTGATCGGTGCTGCGATGGTGTTCGTGCTGACCCGCACCAGCTTCGGCCGCACCGTCTACGGCATCGGCAACCGCGAGCGTGCCGCCTATCTCTCCGGCGTCGACACCAGACGCGTGGTGATGATCGCCTTCGCCATATCGGGTGGCCTCTCGGCCTTCGGCGGCGTGCTTCTCGCCGGCTATGCTTCCAAGGCGGCGCAGTCGATGGGCGATGCCTATCTCCTGCCGTCGATCGCCGCCGTGGTGCTGGGCGGCACCTCGATCCTCGGCGGCCGCGGCTCCTATCTCGGCACGGTCGCCGGCGTCATCTTGATTACGCTCCTGCAGTCCATCCTGTCGGTCATGCAGATGCCCGAGGCGGGGCGGCAGATTATCTATGGTGTTGTCATCGTCGCCATGCTCCTGCTCTACGGCCGCGCGCCGGCAAGCCGCTGACCGTGGACGAAAAGACGGCAAAAGCGCCAATGGACGCTCCCGGCCCGGTGCCTCGAACCATTGTAGTGATGGGCGTCGCCGGCTGCGGTAAGTCGGCCGTCGGCAAGGCGCTGGCAGCAGCGGAGGGGGCCGTATTTGTCGAAGGCGACAGGCTGCACCCGCCCGAAAACGTCGCGCGCATGGCGAGAGGCGAGCCGCTCACCGATCAGCTTCGCGAAGGCTGGCTCAATGCCATTGGCGAGCAGATCGCGGACCTGGCCGGCAGCGGCCAAAGCGTGGTCGCCGCCTGTTCGGCGCTGAAGCGCAGCTACCGCGATCGGCTGCGTGGCTTCCGCCGGGATATCGTTTTCGTCTATCTGGAGATCGATCCCGCCACCGCCAAGCGGCGCGTCGCCAAGCGCAAGGGGCATTTCATGCCGGCCAGCCTGGTCGAAAGCCAGTTCGCCATCCTTGAGCCACCTGGCGCCGACGAGCAGGCGCTGACGGTCGATGCCACACTTCCTGTGGCCGGCATCGTCACCGCCGTTGCCAGCCTGCTGGCCGGCGCAAAATCATGAACCACCGTCATCGGGCAGGGCGCTTTCGGGCCGTTCGGTGAACCGGTCGTGGCCGGACCAGACCATCATTTGCTCGGGATAGAGTTTCAGCGCCTCCAGCAAGCGGTCGCGCTTGAGCAGGATGTACTCGGCCTGCAATGCCATGTTCTTGGCGCCGCCGGCCCTTGTCGTGGGCTCACCGGTTCCCGCCGGGGCCGGCACCAGTTCGGGGCTCAGGATGGCACGGTATTGGCGGAACGGGTCGGTCTCGAAGGTCGACATGGAAAACAGCGCCGCCTTGCCTCTGGCGGCGAAATTCGTCGGCGCCGAGGCGAGGTGGGTCCAGCCGCTTTCGCCAATGCCGACTTCGGTGAATGTCGAGCCGGCATGCACGGTGTTGGTCACCAACACGACGCCGTTGTTGCCAAGGATCTTCTGGATCCGGCCGGTGACCTGGAAGGCGTCGCTGCGATCGAACACGATCCGGCCTTTCAGGAAACGATTCTCGACCCGGACGATCGGCGGGTTCAGGAAGCGCAGGCCGAAGGTCGAGTCGGATATGCCGTGAGCGCTGACGCTGAGCTGGTGCGCCTCAATGCCGGCTTCATAGAGCGCGCGCTTGCCGATGATGGTCTGGGCGGTGAATTGATCGCACCAGATGATGGCGCCGTGGCCGCGCTTCAGCGCCGCTTGCAGGCCTTCCAGGCCCTCCAGCCGGATATCGGGTGACCAGCGGCGGCCGACGAGATGCACGGCAAACAGCAGGCGCCGGCGATGGCTGGCGTAGAGCAAGGCCCGGAACTGCTTTTGTGCATCGATGCCATTGCCGAGCACTGCTCGTGTCGCGGCGGCGTAACGCACGAAATCCTTGCGGGTGTGGCGCTTGAGGCGCAGCCCCGATACGCGGCTGCAGATCGCGGCCCACCAACCGGCCGGCAGCACTGCCGCGACGCCGAGATAGAAGACGGCCAGAAGGCACTCGCGAAGATCCCTGTTGTTGAAGGTGCGCAACTTGCCGGCGCGAACCACCTTGCGGCTGAAGAAGCGGACATGCTCGGCGCGATCGGGCACCAGCACGTCGGCAATGATTTCAGTGTGGTAGATGACGGCGGACGATGGTGTCCGATCGGCTTTCCGGGATTTTCCCAGCCACGGCAGCCTCATCCGATCGGTGTCCACCTGTTCTTGCGCGCGTCCTAAAATCGCTTTACTGCGTCTGCCACAGGCGCGCAATCGGCGCCGGCAGGCCATGGTGAACGCCATTCAGGGTTCGAGCTTGAAACAGGCCCTATCGGCAGCACTTCCGCAACTGGCGCCCTGGCAGCCGGCCGCGGTGGCGCTGATGGCGCCGGACCGGGCTCCGCTCAGCTTTGCCGGCCTCACAAACCTTGTCGACCAACTCTGCGGCGATCTCGCCAGGCGCGGCGTTCGCCGGGGCACAGCTGTCGGCATCGTCCTGCCCAACGGCCCGGAAATGGCGACCTGTTTCCTGGCGGTCTCGGCGCTGGCGACGGCGGCGCCGCTCAATCCAGCTTACGGCGAAGACGAATTTCGCTTCTATCTCGGCGATCTCGACGTGAAGTTTCTGCTGTGCGGACAAGGGATGGGCGAGGCCGCGCGCAACGCCGCAAAGGGGCTCGGCATTGCCGTGCTCGATGTCGTTGTGCCTGAAGGCGCGAAAACTGGCGAGTTTGTGCTTTCGGGCAACGCCCAGCTTGCCGGCGCCGGCGACGCGCAGCTCAACGGACCCGACGATTTCGCGCTGGTCCTGCACACATCGGGAACCACGGCGCGGCCGAAGATCGTCGGCTTGCGGCAACGCAATCTGCAGGCATCGATGGCCAACATCGCCCGCACGCTGGCGCTGTCGGCAAACGATGTCTGTCTCAACGTGATGCCGCTGTTCCACATTCACGGGCTGATGGCGGCGCTCAGCGCACAGCTGGCAGTCGGCGGCGCCGTTGTCTGCACGCCAGGCTTCAACCCGCTCAAATTCTATGGCTGGCTGGCCGACTTCCGACCGAGCTGGTACAGCGCGGTGCCGACCATGCATCAGGCGATCCTGGCGCGCGCGGCGCGCAATGGCGAGACGATCGCGGCTGCAAGGCTGCGCTTCATCCGGTCGTCTTCGGCAGCGCTTCCCGATACTGTGTTCCGCGACCTCGAGCGCGTCTTCGGCTGTCCGGTGGTCGAGGCCTATGGCATGACCGAGGCGGCGCACCAGATGACCTCGAACGGGCTGCCGCCGGCGCGCCGCAAGCCGGGCTCGGTCGGCCTGCCTGCCGGTCCGAAGGTGACGATCCTCGACGACAAGGGGACGATCCTGCCGGCGGGCCAGAAGGGCGAGATCGCCGTGCGGGGCGCCAACATCCATGATGGCTATCTCAACAATCCGTTGGCCAATGAAGCTGCCTTCACCGATGGCTGGTTCCGCACCGGCGACCAGGGCCTGATCGATGAGGATGGCGACCTCAAGATCACCGGGCGGCTGAAGGAGATCATCAATCGCGGCGGCGAGAAGATATCGCCGCTTGAGGTCGACAATGTGCTGCTCGATCATCCGCTGGTGGCGCAGGCGGTGACCTTCGCCGTGCCGCACGCCATGCTGGGCGAGGAGGTGGGTGCTGCCATCGTGCTGGCCGAGGGCGCTACCGCCGATGCAGAGCAGATCCGCGATTTTGCGCGCGGCCGCATCGTCGAGTTCAAGGTGCCGCGCCACATCCTGTTTCTGCAGGAAATACCCAAGGGCCCGACCGGCAAGATCCAGCGCGTCGGCCTGGCCGGCAGGCTCGGTCTGGTCTGAGAGATCAGATCTATCTCTTTGTTTTTACGCAATTCCGGACGGAAAACCGCTTCACACTTTTCCTGGAATTGCTTAGATCTGCGACGTCAGCTCGACCGGAAAATCGTCATTGTCGGCATCACGCATGGCGGCGAGGCTTCTGTTATCCAGCACCTCGGCGATGGCCTGGCGCACCTCCAGCATCATGTGCCGGACCTGGCAGGTCGCCTCGTCGCAATCCTCGCAGCGCTGGTACTGCGTGCGGCTGGCGCAGGGGATTGGCGCCAGCGGCCCGTCCAGGACGCGCACGACATGGCCGATCTTGATCTCGGAGGCTGGCCTGGCGAGGCGATAGCCGCCTTCCTTGCCCTTGCGGCTCTGGACGAAGCCGGCATTGCGCAACTCACCCAGGATGGCGTCGAGGAATTTCTTCGGAATGTTGTTGGCAACAGCAATGTCGTTGACGAATGCAAGCTGGCCGACCGGCAGGCCGGAAAGATGCACGAGGGCCTTGAGGCCGTATTTGCCTTTTTTGGTAAGCATGCCCGATTCAGTTCATGAAAACCCCAACCACCCGCATCTGGCGGTTGTTTGTGTGCAAATCATGACGTTTCGCCTGAACAACCCGGTTTCGCGCAGAACAAGCCGCCCGGTCGAGAGGTTAGGCACAAAGGCGTTGATTCTTTGTAACGTTTTTCACGGATAGCGCTGATCGTTCGGGGAAGCAGTTTGTCTGTGCCAAACGAAAAAGCCGGCAAAGAGCCGGCTTTCTTGTTCAGTTTTCAGTCCGGACGCTGCTGATATCAGCGGCTGCCGTAGATCTGGTCGAGCAGGCCGCCGGCGGCGAAGTGTTCCTTCTGCACCTTGTCCCAGCCGCCGAAGACGTCTTCCACCGTCAGCAGACGGACATCGGGGAAATCGGCCTTGTATTTGGCGGCGATTTCAGTGTTGCGGGCGCGCAGGCCATTTTCGGCGGCGATGGTCTGACCCTCCGGTGTGTAGAGGAAGTCGAGATAGCTCTTGGCGAGGTCACGGCTGCCATGCTCGTCGGCGACCTTGTCGACAATGGCCACTGGGAATTCGGCGAGCAGGCTGACGGTAGGGGTGACCTGTTCGAACTTGTCGTCGCCATACTCCTTGCGGATGCCACGCGTCTCGGACTCGAAGGTGATCAGCACGTCGCCGATCTCGCGCTGCACGAAGGTCGTGGTGGCGGCGCGGCCGCCGGTGTCGAAGATCGGCACGTTGTTGAACAGCTTGGTGACAAACTCCTTCACCTTGGTGTCGTCACCGTTGAAGGCCTCCTTGGCGTAGGCGGTCGCCGCCAGATAGGTGTAGCGCGCGTTGCCCGAGGTTTTCGGATTGGGGAAGATCACCTGCACGTCGTCGCGCACGAGGTCATTCCAGTCCTTGATGTGCTTGGGATTGCCCGCGCGGACGAGGAATGAAGGCAGCGAATAGAAGGGCGAGGCGTTGTCGGGAAAATCCTTCTGCCAGTCGGCGGAGATAAGGCCTTTCTTGACCAGGAAGTCGATGTCGGTGACCTGGTTGAAGGTGACGACATCGGCGGCTAGGCCTTCGGCAATGGCGCGCGCCTGCGCCGAGGTGCCGGCATGCGACTGGTCGATGCTGACGCCGGGATGGCCGGCGATGAAAGCCTTGTTCACCTGGACGAACAGTTCGCGCCCGACATCATAGGAGGCGTTGAGCAACTTGTCGGCCGACCAAGCTTGCGAAGAGGCGAGAAACAGGCCGGCGGCGGTGGCAAACTTGAGCAAAAATCGCTTCATGAAAAGGGACTCCTTGGGACTGCCGGCTCGAATGCATCGATATAATGCGCCAACATAATAGGACCATGTCCAGCGCGACCAGACATGCAGACGCGGCCTGCCATCCAGTGGTGAGAAATAGTATTGCCGAAACAGCCGGTTGGTAGGATTTCCTTCCAAGTTGAATCGCTTCGGCCCGTTGATGGATGACGTCTATGCCGCCGGGAAAAGCTTCCAGCGCCTCGGCCTGAAGGCTACCCGGCTCTTCTGCGCCGCCGGGTGGTCGACAGGCAATTCGATTTCTACCCGCTGGCGTTCGCCGCCGATTTCGAGTTCAACGCGCCTGGTGCCGGCGACGCGACGGCTGGCGGCGACCGTGCCGGCGATGCAGCCGCTGCAGCCGTCGAGCAGTTCGATATCGTGCGGACGGAAGTACAACGTCGCATCGCCCTCGGGCGCATGCGGCGCCGACACGCCGATCGGACGGTCGGCAAGCCAGATCTCGCCATTTTCGACCTTGACCGGAAGCGAGCTCGATTCACCGATGAAGGAGTAGACGAAGGGCGAGTTCGGGGTGTCGTAAATCTCGTCGGCCGAACCGACCTGTTCGATGCGGCCCTGGCTCATCACCACGACGCGGTCGGCAAGCTCCAGCGCCTCTTCCTGGTCGTGGGTGACGAAGACGGTGGTGTGGCCGGTGCGGTCGTGAATCTCGCGCAGCCAGCGGCGGAGTTCGCGCCGCACCTGCGCGTCGAGCGCGCCGAACGGTTCGTCGAGCAACAGAACCTTGGGCTCGATCGCCATGGCGCGCGCCAGCGCCACGCGCTGCCGCTGACCGCCCGAAAGCTGCGCCGGGTAGCGCTTTTCCAAGCCGGAAAGCTGGACGAGGTCAAGCAGCTCCGAGGCGCGGCGGCGGATTTCGGCTGCCGGCGGCCGCGACGGTCCATGCCGGACCTTCAGGCCGAAGCCGATATTAGCGGCGACCGTCATGTGCCGGAACAGCGCATAGTGCTGGAAGACGAAGCCGACATTGCGATCCTGGATCGACTTCTGTGAGGCATCCTCGTCGCCGAAGAAGATCTTTCCAAGCGTCGGCCGCTCCAGTCCGGCGATCAACCTCAGCAGCGTCGTCTTGCCAGAGCCGGACGGCCCCAGCAGCGCGATCAGCTCACCCGACTTGATGTCAAGCGATACGTCATGGAGGGCCGGAAACCGGTCAAACTCCTTGCGCACGTTGGCAACGCGAACTTCCATGCAAATCCCTCAATCAATGCCCGCGTGTCGCGGCGATCTCGGCGCCGTAGCGCATCTCGAGAAGTGTTTTCAAGACCAGCGTCACCAGTGCCAGGCCGGCAAGCAGCGAAGCGACGGCAAAAGCGCCGACGGCGTTGTACTCGTTGTAGAGGATTTCGACATGCAACGGCATGGTGTTGGTCAGCCCGCGTATGTGGCCGGACACGACCGAAACCGCGCCGAATTCGCCCATGGAGCGTGCGTTGCACAGAAGCACGCCGTAGAGCAATCCCCATTTGATGTTGGGTAGTGTCACGTACCAGAAGGTCTGCCAGCCATTGGCGCCGAGCGAAAGGGCTGCCTCCTCATCGCCATTGCCCTGTTCCTGCATCAGCGGGATCAGTTCGCGGGCGACGAAGGGGAAAGTCACGAAGACGGTGGCGAGCACAATGCCGGGCACGGCGAACAGGATCTGGATGCCGTGCGCCTTCAACCAGCCGCCAAGCAGCCCTTGCGCGCCGAACAGCAGGACATAGACCAGGCCGGAAATGACCGGCGAGACCGAGAAGGGCAGGTCGATCAGCGTGGTCAGAAACGCCTTGCCCTTGAACTCGAACTTGGCGATCGCCCAGGAAGCCGAAATCCCGAAGACGGCGTTGAGCGGCACGGCGATGGCCGCCACCAGCAGCGTCAGTCGGATTGCCGAGCGTGTGTCGGGATTGGACAGCGCTTCCGAGTAAGCGCCCACGCCTTTGGCCAGCGCTTCGTGGAAGACGATGATCAGCGGCAGGAGCACAAAGATCGCGAGGAAGGCGAAGGCCACCGCCATCAGCAGCAGCCGCACCGGCAGGCTCTCGGTCACCGCCGCCGACTGGCTCTCGTGATGCGGCTCGTAGGATTTGATTTCGGGATCAGCCATAGCGTTTGCGGCTCCATGACTGCGCGAGATTGACGATCAGGAGCATCAGGAACGACAGCAGAAGCATGATCGCCGCGATCGCGGTCGCTGCGGGGTAATTATACTCCTCCAGCCGGATGACGATCAGAAGCGGCGCGATCTCCGACTTGTAGGGCAGGTTGCCGGCAATGAAGATGACCGAGCCATATTCGCCGACGCCGCGCGCGAAAGCGAGCGAGAAGCCGGTGACGATGGCCGGCGCCAGTCCCGGAAACAGGATGCGGGTGATGATCTGGAAGCGATTGGCGCCGAGCGTGGCGGCTGCCTCCTCCACTTCCTTGTCGATCTCCTCCATGATCGGCTGCACCGTGCGCACGACGAAGGGCAGGCCGATGAAGACCAGCGCCACGACGATGCCGAGCGGGGTATAGGCGACCTTGATGCCGAGCGGCGCCAGAAGGGAGCCGATCCAGCCATTGGGCGCGTAAAGCGTGGTGAGCGCAATGCCGGCGACCGCTGTGGGCAGCGCGAAGGGCAGGTCGACCATGGCATCGACGATGCGGCGGCCCGGGAAGCGGTAGCGCACCAGCACCCAGGCAACGAGCGTGCCGAATACGACGTTTACGGCAGCCGCGATAAAGGCGGTGCCGAAGCTGATTTCAAGCGCGTTGAGGGTCCGGCGATCGGTGGCGATCGCAAGGAAATCGGTCCAGCCGAGGGCAGCCGAACGCCAGATGAGCCCCGACAAGGGGATGAGAATGATGAGCGTGAGGTAGGCAAGCGAGAAGCCGAGCGTCAATCCGAAACCCGGAATGACACTCGGCTGCCTGAATCGCCACCCCGCCTTGGCGGGTGCTGTGGTCATGTCGTCCTGATCTTAACTCGCGGGTCTTAGCTCATTGGGCCGGCTTGTAGATCTGGTCGAATATACCACCATCGCCGAAATGATAAGGCTGTGCTTTCTTCCAACCGCCGAAAAGCGGATCGTCGATGGAGATCAGCTTGATTTCCGGCGTCTTCGGAACATCCGCCGGATCCACCAGTTCGGGCTTGGCCGGACGATAGTGGTTCTTGGCGATGATGGTCTGAGCTTCCTTGGAATAGAGCCAGCCGAGGTAGGCTTCGGCGACCTTGCGCGTACCCTTGGCATCGACATTGGCATCGACCACGGCGACCGGCGGCTCGGCCAGGATCGAGGTCGGGGGGTAGACGATCTCGAAATTGTCGGCGCCGAATTCATTGAGTGCCAAATAGGCGTCGTTTTCCCAGCCGATCAGCACGTCGCCGAGACCCTTTTGCGCGAAGGTGACGGTGGAGCCACGCGCGCCGGTGTCGAGCACCGGAGCATTGGCGTAGAG
This sequence comes from Mesorhizobium sp. 128a, assembly GCF_053848025.1. Lineage (NCBI taxonomy): Bacteria > Pseudomonadati > Pseudomonadota > Alphaproteobacteria > Hyphomicrobiales > Phyllobacteriaceae > Mesorhizobium > Mesorhizobium sp. 128a. Next base: position 42,607 of record NZ_JBSPKY010000009.1, read on the forward strand.
CTTGCCGACGAATTCCTTGGTCTTGGCTTCGTCGCCGCCGTCGTTGGCGCTGGCGTAGGCCCAGGCGGCGAGGTAGTTCCAGCGCGCGCCGCCCGACGTTTTCGGGTTCGGCGTGATCACCTGGACGCCGTCCTTGACCAGATCGCTCCAGTCATGGATGCCCTTAGGGTTACCCTTGCGGACCAGGAAGATGATGGTCGACGTGTAGGGCGCCGAATTGTTCTCGAACTTTTTGCGCCAGTCCGGATTGATCTTCTTCGACTTGGTGACGATGGCGTTGATGTCGCCTTCGAGCGCCAGCGTGACCACATCGGCGTCGAGGCCATCGATCACGGCGCGGGCCTGGGCACCCGATCCGCCATGCGATTGCTGGATGGTCACCGTCTCGCCGGTCTCGGCCTTCCAGTGCGCGGCGAAGGCCTCATCATAGGCTTTGTAGAGTTCGCGTGTCGGGTCATACGACACGTTGAGAATGGTGGTATCGGCAAACGCGAAACCGAGCGTGCCGAACTGGATCGATGTGGCGACCAGTGCGCCGAGCAGTTTCCTGAAATGAGGTTTGGTCATTTCCGCCTCCGTTGATGACGGCTGAACTCTATCGAATTGATAGAAATTAGATGCATTCAACGTTGCCTTTTTTGCCCCTCCGAAGCAATTTTTCGCCGATATTATGCGCTGAGAGGAAACATTTTCCTCATATTAGCCTGTGCCGACTCCAGGCCGGTGGGGCGCTATTTAGAAGCGGGCCGAGCGGAGGCAAGGTCGCTCGGGTGGAGATTCGTCGAAGCACTTGGCAGGGTTTCAATTCGCAGTGACGGCGAAGTCGAAGCGCTGCTTCGGGAACGGCTCATTCGCCAGCGTGTAGTGCCACCACTCGCGCGCATAATTCTTGAAGCCGCCGGCACGCATGGCATCGAGCAGTCTTTTGCGGTTTGCCGCCGCCTCTGTTGCCAGCGGGCGGTGGGCGGTTTCGCTTGCCGGGTCGAAGCAGTCGAAGCTGGTGCCGAAATCGAGGGTCCCGGCGCCGGTCGCACCGCAAGTGGCGAATGACGTGCTCTTGCCGTCGCTGCGGGCGATGGCGACATCGACGGTCGAGCCGCGCGAATGAGTGGACAGTTCGCCGATATAGCCCTTGGCGATCAGGTCGCCGCGCTTGACCTTGGGATACCATTGCGGATCGGGTGGCCCGCCTTCTCTGGTCCACTTGCCCATGTCGGCGACGGCACGCGCCGGTCGGTAACAGTCGAAGACGACCAGCGTCAGGCCGTCGGTCGCGAGTTCCTTCTGCACACCTGACAGAGCCTTCGCAGCTTGCTTCGTGAGAATGCAGACCGGTGCGTGATAGCCCTGTGCCTTGCGATGCAGGAAATTTTCCAGGCCGGCATAGCGGATGTCCTGGCGGATCGATAGATCGACATCGGCCAGGCGAACAAATCCGGCGGGCAGGGGGTCGGCGGAGGCGGGGAGAACGAAGACGACTAGCTGCAGGACGCAAAGTCCAATGCTTTGAATCGCCTGCCGCACTCTATTCAACGAACACCTTCACGCTGGCCGCACGGCCCACGGCATCGATGACCGTCAGCGTCGAATAGCCGGCGCCGTCGGGCAGCCAGGTGGCGGTGCGGCGGCGGTCGATGCCGACGAGCGGCTTGCCGTTGGCGAGCCAGCGGAATGGCGCGCGGCCGCCCTGCAGCTTGAGCACCAGCGGTGAGGCTTCGGCGGAATTGGTGGCGAGATCGACTCGGGCGCCGTTGGGCGGGAATATGATCGTTGGCGCCGGCTCGGTCTGGCTTGCCTGCACCAACCCGTCAGCGCCGGCGCCGAAGCGCGCCAGTGTCACCGGCAGATCCTCGCGCTTTGCCTTGACAACGCCGGCCGGCTGGCTGGGCAGCGGAACGGCGGCGAGGCCTGAGCGGACAAAGCCCTCGAACAGGATGGGCGCGGCCGAGACATAGCCGGACAAGCCGGGCACCGCGCCGGCATCGGCGCGGCCGACCCATACGCCCAGCACGTAGCGGCCATCGAAGCCGACCGACCACGCATCGCGATAGCCGTAGGACGTCCCGGTCTTGTAGGCGATGCCACGCTGCAAGGCGCCTTCGGGCGCCTTGACGCCTGACAATATGTCGGTGATCTGCCAGTTCGCCTGGGCGTCGAGAATGGTGGCGGTGGTGCGTTCGGCATTGGCCGGCTCGGTGCCGTCGTGCAGCGTGTTCGCCTTGCCGCCATTGGCGAGCCCGGTAAAGAGCTGGACGAGATCGCGCAGCGTCACGCCGACGCCACCGAGGCCGATGGCGAGGCCCGGCGCCTCGTTGACCGGCAGCACGGGACTGACGCCGGCCTGGCGGAAGCGCGCCATCAGCCGTGCCGGGCCGACAGAATCAAGCACACGGATCGCCGGCACATTGAGCGACAGCTGCAGCGCCTGGCGGATCGAGACATCACCCTGATAGCCCATGTCGAAATTCTTCGGCCGGTAGCCGCCAAAATCGACCGGACTGTCCTCGATCAGCATTTCCTGCGCCACCAGACCCTGCTCGAAGGCGAGGCCATAGATGAACGGCTTCAGCGTCGAACCGGGCGAGCGCACGATCTTGGTCATGTCGATCCAGCCGGAGCGGCTGGCATCGAAGAAGTCGGCCGAGCCCACTTCGCCCAGAATGTCGCCAGTGCGGGCATCGGCCATGACCATGGCGACGGAAAGGCGAGGGCCGAGCTTGATGGCGGCATCGCGTGCCACCTGTTCCAGCCCTTGCTGGACGCTTTTGCGGATGGTCAGCTGCAGCGGCTTGCCGGGCACGGCCTTGGGCAGCATGGCATAGGCGGCGTGCGGCGCCAGCGCCGGCAGTTTGCGGCGCAGGCCCGAGACATCGTCAAGGGCGGCGCGCGCGGCCTCGCGCTCTCCAAGCAGGCCCGATGAAACCATGCGGTTCAGCACACGGTCGCGGGCGGCATGCGCGATGCCGAGATTGCGGTCCGGCCGGCGCTTTTCCGGCAATTGCGGCAGCGCCACCAGCAGGGCGGCTTCCGAGACCGTCAGCCGTTTCGGCTCCTTGCCGAAATAGGCGAGCGACGCGGCGCGCACGCCTTCGAGGTTGCCGCCATAGGGTGCCAGCGTCAGATAGCGCTCAAGGATCTCCTGCTTGGACAGACGCCGTTCGATCTGGATGGCGCGCAGCATCTGCTTGAGCTTGGACCCGAGGCTGCGGCTTTCGCGCGGCTCGATCAGGCGGGCGAGCTGCATCGACAGCGTCGAGCCGCCTGAGACGATATGGCCGTTGGTGACGAACTGGCCGGCGGCGCGTGCCAGCGCCAGCACGTCGACGCCATCATGGTCCCAGAAGCGTTTGTCTTCATAGGTGACCAGCATGTCGACGAACTGCTTGTCGACCTGGTCGAGCCTTGTGTCGAGCCGCCAGTAGCCGTCCGGCGTAGCGAAGGCGCGCAACAGCTGGCCGTCGCGATCCTGGACTTCGGTGGAGACGGTGAGTTTTTCGGGCAGCGGCGGCGGGAAGGCGCGGTCGAGTTCCCAGAGAGAAGCAGCCGCGAATGCAGCAAAGCCCAGGAGGGAAGCTGCGGCGATGCCTGTTCGATGGAGAAATTTTCTGGAGAGCATGGTGCTGCCCCTCATCCGCCTGCCGGGCCGACGGCCCTTCGGGCGTTCGTCATTCGAAAAGCCAAGCAATTGGCTTTTCGTCCGCTGCGCGGACCATTCCTCACCTCCCCGTGTGGTGACGGGGAGAAGGAGACTATCACTGCCGTCGGCGCGCTCATCTTCGCCAAGGCGCCTTACGGCGCCTTGATCTCCATCATGCCGGTGGCGGTGCGGGCCGAGTATTGCGGCCGGTACATGTCCTCCACCGTGGCTGCCGGATGAGCATAGGTGCCCGGCGTCACCGCGCGTACGACGTAGGCCAGCATGATGTTGCGGTCGCCGTCGCCGTCATTGGGGTTGAACGCCGCGACGAAACGATCGTCGCGGAATTCGAGATGAGCGGCGTCGGTCTGCGCCAGCCAGGTGAAGTTCGACAGCTGGGCGCTGGAAACCAGGCCCGGATTGTCGATCTCGAAACCGGCCGGCAACAGGTCGGTGATCAGCAGGCGAGATGGCCAGCGGTTCTGCTCATAGATCTTGAGCACGACCACATAGCGTTCGTTCTGCGTCGCCTCGGTGACGTTGGCCTCGGTGCCATCGAGCTTGTAGTAGGTGCGATCGATGGTGAAGCCGTCACCGCCGGCCGGCAGCGGCTCGACCGGCGAGGCGACCGTTGTGACGACCGCCTGCAGCGGCGTCGAGCCGGTGTTGGCGATGGTCAGCGGGCTGTCGGATATATCAGTGCCGCTGAGCTGGGTGGAGTAACCACCGGCATGCGGCGCGCCGTTGACCGACAGCTTGATCGAGTCGTTGCCCGACTTCAGCGCCCGGGCCGCCAGCAGCATCCAGGACTCGTCCTGCGTGCTGGTCCAGCGGGTATCGGCGCGTTCCCTCGCCACCAGCCGGATCAGCTCCGGCACGATGGTCGGCACCGGCTTCGATTCGGCGGCGAGAGCCAGGATCGCGGCGCCGTCACGCAGCCGCGAGCCATAGTCGGACCGGTAGTAATCGTAGTCCGTGGTCGACTTGGCCAGCTGCAACGCCGTCTGGAAGGTCGCTTCCGAACGTTGCGCGTCGCCGTAGAGCGCCAGGCTCGCCGCCAGCTGGGCGACGGCCATCGGGCTCGAGAAGGCTTCGAGCTTGGTGTCGGCGTAGTAGCGCAGATCGCCGACCGAGGCCTTCTTGTTGCGGGCCAGAACGTAGAGCGCGTAGGCGATCTCGCTGCCGCGGTCCTGGACGTCCTGGTCGTAGCCGACCGAGTTTTGCAGATTGCTCAGCGCCTGGCTCATCGCCAGCGCCGGCACGTCGTAGTTCTGCTCGCGCGCCCGGGTCAGGAAGTCGGTGACGTAGGAATCCAGCCACAGATCGCCGGAGCCCGGACCCCACAGGCCGAAGCTGCCGGCCGAGGCCTGGTAGCTCAGCACCTTGTAGATGGCGGCCTGGACGCGGTCGTGCAGATCGGGATCGCTTTGCATGCCGACGGATGACGCCAGATCGTTGACGTAGAGCAGTGGCATGGCGCGGCTGGTGGTCTGCTCGGCGCAACCATAGGGGTAGCGATCGAGCGTCATCAGCAGCGACGGCACGTCGAAGGCGGCTGCCTGCGAAACGCCGACGCTGACCGAGGCGCCGTCGAGCAGGCTTGCCGCGAGCAGTTCCTTGTCGACGCGCAGCGAACCGCCATTGCCCTTGAGGTCGACCACCAGCCGGGTGGTGACCGGCAATTGCGCCGGACGCACCGGCACATAGAGCGTCTGTTCGACGGAGGTGCCGTCGCCATGGGCGAGCTTGATGGTCAGTGAAGCGTTACCGGCCGTCGTGGCGATAAGCGGCACCGTCAGCGTCTGGCGCTTGCCCTTGGCCAGCGTCAGCTTTTCGGGCAGCGGCTTGTCGCCGGTCGAGAGGTCGCCCGTGGTGTCGATCGACAAGGCATAGTCGCCTTCCGGACCGTCCGTGTCGGCGACGTCGAGCCGCATGACGGCATTGTCGCCAGGCGCCAGGAAGCGCGGCAGGCCGGCGGTGATCACCACCGGATCACGCACGATGACGTCTGTCGAGGAATGGCCGACGGCATCTTTGGTCCAGGCGACGGCCATGACGCGCACGGTGCCGTTGAACTGCGGAATGTCGAAGTCGACCCTTGCCTTGCCGTCGGCGTCGAGCTGGACCGGGCCGGAGAAGAAGGCGACCAGCTTTTCGGTCGGCGGACTGCCTTGCGTCTGCATGGCGGCGCCGTCGCCGCCGGTCCTGAGCTTGCCGGTGGTGCCGAGCGAGCCATCGATCAGGCGGCCATAGATATCGCGGACCTCAAGCCCCAGCATGCGCTGGCCGAAATACCAATTCTCCGGATCCGGCGCCTTGTAGTTGGTGAGGTTCAGGATGCCGACATCGACGGCAGCGACCGTGACATAGGCATTGCTGCCCGGTGCAACGCCGGCCACCGAAACGGGGATCGACAGCTGCTGGCGCGGCATGGTCTTGTCCGGCGGCGTGAGCGTAACGGCGAGCTTTTTCGAGCCCGGATCGACCGTCAGCCATTTCACACCGATGGCGCGGGCAGGCATGCGGGTTTCCTGCGCATCGCCGGGCCGGAACAGGGTTGCGGTGATGTAAGCGCCGGCGCCCCAATCGTCGCCGACCGGAATGTCGACCGTGCTGCCGCCGGCCGGTACGGTTGCCGTGACGGTCTTGAGCAGCTTGTCGGCGCCGATGGTAACCAGCAGTTCGCCGGCAAAATGCGGCGACACTTTCAGCTTGGCCACTTCGCCGGCGGCGTAGCTATCCTTGTCGAGGGCGATCTCGAGGCCATCAGGCGTTTCGGTGGAAGTCGAGGAGACATACCAGCCGGCGTCGAACTCATAGCTGGTCGCCGGACCTTCGGGATCGGCAGTCTCGATCTCGAGCCGGTACTGGCCCCAGTCGACCGGCATCGTCACGGTCGCCTCGGCATCGGCGCTGAGATCGACCTGGCCGTTCGCGATCGATTTGGTGAAGGTGACCGGCTCGTAGTTCCAGGAGTTGTTGTTGCGGTACCACTGGTAATTGCGCTCGACCTTGACCAGCGACCACTGTGCGCCCTTCAACGTTTCGCGCTTGCCGTCGGGATCGACCGCGATCAGGCTGAATTTGGCGGTGCCGCCCTGCGGCACCTCATTGTCGGCAAAGTCCGGACGGATGCCGATCATGTGGCCCTGCGGGCGAATGCCGATGTTGAGCGAGCGCTCGATGGCACGACCGCCGGTTTCGCGCATGCGGACCGTGACCTTGGCGTCGACCAGCTTGGTGGTCGCGGGCAGCTGGTCGACGCTGACCGGGAAGGTCGCCTTGCCGTCGTCGCCGACCACCGGAAGACCGGTGAAGGGCGTGACCGAGGGTTCGGCCGACTGCTCGTCGGCGAGGCCGAACGAATAGCCGGCGAAACGGTCCCAGTCGCGAGCGGTCGACAGCGTCAGTTCGCCTTCGAGCGCGAGACCGGCAGCCGGCGCGCCATAGAGGAAGCGGCCGTCAATGTCGATGTTGGCGGTTTCGCCCTGTGCGATCTCCTGCTTGTCGGACTTCATGTCGAATTCGATGCGATCCGGCACGAAGTCTTCGACCAGGAACATCTGGCTGGAAACGGCGGCCTGCTCGGGATCGGTGTAGATCGACACCGTCCAGGTGCCGCGCATGGCGTTGGCTTCGAGCGGCAGGTCGACGGCATAGCCGCCGGCCGACACGCCGTCGGCGACAATGCGGCGGTTCTCGACGCCGTCGGGACGGGTGAAGATGAAGGTAAGCGGCAGGTTCTCGACCGCCTTGGAGGCGCCGTCGCGGGCAAGGGCCGCAACATGCACGTCCTCGCCTGCGCGGTAGATGCCGCGTTCGGTCCAGGCATAGACATCGAGCGCACCAGGTGCGGCACGTCCGGAGACGCCGCGATCGGAAAGATCGAAGCCGGCGCGGCCCATGTCGAGGAAGACGAAGTCGTTGTCGCCCTGCTTGGCCATCAGCACGGCCGGCACCATGCCGCCGTCGCCGCGTGTCAGGCCTGGGTTGAAGACGGCGTGGCCTTCGGCATCCGACGTCGCGGTGCCGAGGATTTCATTGTTCCTGGCCAGCAGCGTCAGTTCCGCGCCTGCGATCGGCTTGGCGGTGCCGAGTGAGCGGGTGAACACATTCAGCCCGTCCTGGCCGGTATAGGTCGAAAGGCCGATGTCGGAGATGACGAACCACTGGGTGGCAAGCGAATTGTAATTGTCGTCATCATTTTCGTTGACCGGTTCCGCGGTCAGCACGTAGACGCCGGGCTTGCGCTGCGGCAAGGCCTCGTCGACCGGGAACGACGTCGTGACGTCCTTGTTGAGGTCGTTGGCGATGTCGAGCTGGCCCTCCCAGACAGGCTCGCCCATCTGGTCGGAAATGCTTGAGATGTCGTAGCCGTCGAGCTGCTTCAGGAACTGGTAGCCGGACAGAAGCTGCGCCAGCGAACGATCGCCGATGCGGTAGAGCTTCATCTGCGCGGCGGTCATGTTGACGGTGACGACCGGAATACCGCGGCGGGCGCCGGCCGGCAGCACAAAGCTGTCGCCGGTGAAGCGGGCGGACGGTGCGCGGTCCTGGACATAGATCGACAGCACAACCGGGGCGGCAGTCACTTCGCCGATCGCCGCCGGCAGCCCGGCGCGGAAAGTCACTTCGTAATGCTGGCCATGCTCCAGACCTTCGACGCAGATCTGCTTGTCCTTGGCTTCGACGCCCTTGGGCGGCTGGTTGTCGACGGTGACGAACTGGGCGTAATCGACGCCGGTCTTGACCAGTTCCTCGGAAAACTGCGCGCAAATGCGCGGCGCGCTGGTATCGGCGTCGACCGAGTGATCGATGACGCGGAAGCCCTTGCGGGCCTTGAGGTCCTCATATTCGGCCTTGACCGCCGGCGAGCTGACCAGAGCAAGGCTCGCCTCATAGGCCTGCAGGGCCGGACGGTAGAGATCGCGGCGGTCGAGGCCGTTGCCGAGCAGCGCCAGCACCTCGGCGCGGGTCTTGGTGGTGCGCAGCAATTTGTAGGCATTGAAGGCTGCGGACGTACCCTTAACCGGCAAATTATAAGCTCCCGAGCTGCCATTAGCGGGCTGCTGGGCAAGCGTTTCGCGGGCCAGGCCGAGCCACAGCTGGGCGTCATCGGGCAGGACCGAAACGGCAGCCTCATATTTGTTCATGGCCTGGACATGGTCGCCGGTCAGTGCGGCCTGTTCGGCCGCGGCGCGGAGCGCTTCCAGCCCATCGCTCGGCTTGTCATAGGCCGGATCGGTCAACTTGTTGCGGTATTGCTGGGCCTGGTCGGCCATCCAGTTGGGGAAGAAGGTGAGTTCCGGCGGGGCGCCGATATCGGGGTCGCCATCGACATTGACGACCTTGCCCGCGATAGCGCCGCTGAACGGTTTCAGCTGGTTGTAGTCGGATTTGAGGAAGCACCACTTGGCCTTGTTATTGTAGGTGAAGGCGCGGCAGGCGGGGTCGCCAAGGCATGTGGTCTTGCACTGATCGAGGCTGACATTCTGGTCCGATCTGAGATCGAAGCCGAAATAGTCGGAATTGTTTGAGGTCACAACCCGGCGGGCTTCGGCCGCTTGCGCGACTGCCCCCCAGGCGAAAAAGAGAAGGATCAGGATAGACAGACCACGAGCCGCGCGCATTGCCATAACACCCTCCAGACACTGCTTACGTCCGCGGCATGTTCAAGCTTCAGTCAAGCTTGTCAACACGAGGACGGACAGGTTAACGCCTGCCAACGGGTTCCCATGCCGGCCGATGGCCAGTATGTGAGATGTTTCATCCACAGGGAAAGGGATCACGCTTTCTTGCGGCAACGCAGAAGGTGTGAATTCCAAGCCCTGCCTATTTCAGACAATTGGATTGTGGCCCCTTTACGAGCACTTCAAAACTTCATTCCAATTTTAGTTTTGTCATCTAGGTTGTCTTAATGCCGGCGTATGAAAGGCACATGTCAGGGGGAGGCGCGCTGCGGCGCGTGGCTTCGCGCGCGCTGCTGTTGGCGTTGGCGTGCTCGACCGTGCTTGTCTTCGAATCGGGGTCGGCGGCCGCCTTCGAGATCTTCGGCATCAAATTGTGGGGCTCATCGAACGATGAGGACGCCGATATTGTCGACCCGCTGCGCTATTCCGTCAGCATCGAGGCGCCCGATGCCGACAAGGACCTGGTCAAGAAGCTCGAAAACGCCTCGACGCTGAAAGCCGACGAGGAGCGCCCGGTTTCCGGTTCGCTCGGCCTTTTGGCCAAGGCGCGCAGCGACCGCGAGCAGCTGGTCGCCGCCCTCTATTCGGATGCCCGCTATGAAGGCGTCGTCACCATCACCATCCAGGGCAAGGCGCTCGACGATCTGCCGCCGGACGCCGAATTTGCTGGTCCGCAGCCGATTCCGGTGGTGATCAGCATCGCCAGCGGGCCTAAATTCACCCTTGGCAACATTAGGCTGGAAGGCGATGCCGCCGGGCTGGCGAGCGCCGATTTCGGCTTGATTGCGGGCGGCGATGCCGGGTCCGGCGCCGTGCTCAAGGCCGAGGCGCTGATCGTGCGGGCGCTGAAGCAGGAGGGGCGGCCGCTGGCCCGAATCACCGACCGGCAGGTCGTCGCCGAGCACGACACCTCGACGCTCGACGTGACGCTGACGGTGGCCGCAGGGCCGGTAGCCGGCTATGGCGACACCACCGTCGAGGGGACCGAGAAGGTGGATCGCGAGTTCACCGAATACATGACCGGGCTGAAACGCGGCCGGCAATATTCGCCTGATGAGATCGACGACGCCCGCGACCGGCTGCTCGGGCTGGAGGTGTTCAACAGTGTCACGCTGAAGGAAGCCGACGCTCTCGACGCCGACGGCAACATCCCGATCGGCGTGCAGGTCAGCGAGCGCAAGCCGCGCTATTTCGGCGTCGGCGGCACCTTCTCCAACACCGAGGGGCTCGGCCTCGAAGGCTATTGGGGCCACCGCAATCTGTTCGGCCGGGCCGAAAAGCTGCGCATCGACGGCAAGATCAGCGGCATCGGCAGCAATGATTTGAGCGAGCTCAACTACAATGCCGGCATCATGTTCGAAAAGCCGGGTGTCGTCGGGCCGGCCTCCAAATTCATCGCCAGCGTCAAGACAGTGCTCGAACATCCCGACGCCTACGACCATTTCTCGGTCAAGGGCAGCACCGGCCTGTCCTATGAGATCGACAAGAAGCAGACGGTTTCGGCTGAAATCGCGCTCGACTATTCCAGGATCACCGACGCTTTCGGCAAGCACAAATACCTGATCGCCAGCATTCCGCTGCAATATGTCTATGACAACCGCGACAACCGGCTCAATCCGACCAGCGGCTTCAGGGTGCTGGCCTATGCCGAGCCGAGCTACGACATTATGAGCGGCGCCGCCTTCCTCAAGCTGAAGGGCGAGGGGTCGGCCTATCAGTCGCTCGACACGGCGTCGAAATTCGTGCTTGCCGAACGCGTCGCCCTGGGTTCGATCGTCGGCACCAGCCTCGAACATGTTCCGGCCGACCGGCGCTTCTATTCCGGCGGCGGCGGCTCGGTGCGCGGCTACGCCTATCAGGGGATCGGCCCCAAGGATATCGATAATCAGCCGATCGGCGGGCTTTCCTTCTTCGAGACATCGGTCGAGATGCGCATCGCGATCACCGATACGATCGGCGTCGTCCCGTTCGTTGATGCCGGCACCGTGTCGACCAAATCGACGCCGGACTTTTCCGACGTGAAGGTCGGCGCCGGCGTCGGTCTGCGCTATATTACCCCGTTCGGGCCGCTGCGCATCGATGCCGCCCTGCCGCTCAACCGCGATCGTGGCGACCCGCGTTTCGGCATTTATGCCGGCATCGGACAGGCGTTCTGACGATGAAGATAGTCAAACGCATCCTTCGCCTCTTTCTTTACACGCTGCTGATCGTGCTGGCGGCGGCCATAGGCGCGCTCGTCGTGCTGACCAAGACCGAGCGCGGCCGTGAAAACCTCGCCGGCATCATTTCGACTATGGCCTCATCGGGGGACAGCAAGGTCACGGTCAGCGGCATTGACGGCATCTGGTCCGGCGCGCTGACGGTGGACCATGTCGTTCTGGAAGACCGCGACGGCGCCTGGCTGGTGGCGCGAAAAGTGGCCGTCGACTGGTCGCCCTTGGCATTGCTGTCGAAGAATTTCAGCGCTGACCGGATCGCCGCCGAGCGCATCGAACTGGCGCGGCTGCCGGTCGCGAGCACCGAGCCGAGCAAGAGCGGGTCGACCGGTCTGCCGGTTTCGCTCGATATCAGAGCGATCGATCTGCCGCAGATCGCTCTCGGCCAACAACTTGCCGGTAGCGGCATTGCCGAGCTCGCCGCCAAGGGATCTGCCAAGGTCGATGCCTCGCCGCTGGCGATTGAGACGGTGCTCAACCTCACCCGCCATGACGGCAAGCAAGGCAATGTCGACGCCAACATCCATTTCGCGCCTGCCGACAACAAGCTCGACCTCGATCTCAAGGCATCCGAGCCTGCGGGCGGCATCATCGCCAATCTGCTCAAGCTGCCGGGCGCGCCGCCGGTCAACATCGTCGTCTCCGGCACCGGGCCGCTGGCCAACTGGAGCGGCGTCGGCACTTTCATGGTCGACGGCCAGATCGTCACCCAACTCACCGGCCGTCATCAGCTGACCGACAAGGGTAACCGGATAGAGGCCAAGGGCGATGGTTCGTTCGAAGGCTTTCTACCGGAACGGTTCAAGTCGCTGTTTGCCGGCAAGACCAGTTTTGATTTTGCCGGGACCGCGACCACGGCCGGCGGCGTCGACATCGAGCGCGCCGCGATCGAGAGCGACGCTGTCCACGGCACCGCCTCAGGCATGGTCGATCCGAAGGGCGCCAGCGACCTTTCGGTGGAACTCGCTTCCAAGGGTGAGCCGGTCACCGTCAATGTCGGCAGCCCGGCGCAGCCGATCATGGTGGCCATCAACAATGTCACCGCGCGCGCGTTCGGCGATGGCAAGGCGCCGATGATCGACGCCAGCGCTTCACTCGTCTCGGTGGTGGCGGGCGGCTCCCAGGTGAACAATCTCGATGCGAAGATCCATTCCGACGGCTTTGACATCGAGAACCGCAGCGGCCCGGTCAGCGTGTCGCTGGCGGCGGCCGGCCTGAAGACCGACGTGGCGACGCTGGCGCCGCTGATCACCGGCAAGCTGACCGCCTCTCTCGGTGGTACGGTCAGCAAGGATGAAATCTCGCTCGATGAAGGCACGTTGCGCTCAGATGCGCTCAATGCCGGGCTGACGGCCAAGGTGACGCTGGCCGATCTCGCCATGACGCTGAAGATGAACGCCGATGCGGTGTCGACGGCGCTGCCACCACAGATCAGTTCGCTGCTCGGCGAACGGGTCAAGTTTTCGGCGACAGCAACCCGCGATCCGCAGGGCTCGTTTGCCGCCAATTCGATCGAACTTACCTCCGGCTCGCTCAGCGCCAGCGGTACCGCCAGCGCGCAAGGCAGCGACATCCAGGCCGACATCAAGGGCAAGCTCGGCGACGTCTCGGTGCTGTCGCCGCTGGTTGGCGTGCCGGTCGCCGGTGGCGTCGATTTCGCACTGACGGCGAGCGGCGCGCGCAACGCGCCGGATTTTTCTGTCACGGCTGAAAGTGTCAGCCTGACGGCGTCGGGCCGGACGGTCAAGGACATCAAGCTGACCGCATCGGGCAAGGCGGACATTGTCAGCCCGGCCGCAGATGTGTCGCTGACCGGCTCGGTCGACGAGCAGCCGCTTGCCATCAAGGCAGCGCTGGTGACCAGCGATGGCAAGCGCTCGATCAATGGGCTCAGCGTGGCGCTGGGCGACAACAAGGTGTCGGGCGACCTCGCGCTCGACGATCATTTCCTGCCGCTGGGCACGTTGACGATCGCCGCTCCCGACATCGCGCCGCTGGCATCGCTGGCCGGGCAGACGGCGGCCGGCGATATCGGCGGCACCGTGGTCTTCGCTAAGGACGGCGAGGCCCCCACCGTCACCGTCAATGCGGCCAGCGTGTCGATATCGCGCGGCAATGTGGCGGCCAAGGCAATCACCGTCAGCGCGCTGATCGCCAACTATCTCAACAGCCCGGCGATCTCCGGGACGATCAAGGCCGACAGCGTGACCTCGGGGACGACGGTGGTCAGCGGCATAGGTGTCGACCTCAAGCGCGACGGCGACTGGACCAATTTTGCCGGCGGCGCCACCATCGCCGGCATCCCGGCGACTGCTGCAGGGCGGGCGAAGATCGCCGGCGGCACGACCAGCGTCGAGATCGCGTCCGGCGAGGCGACGGTGCGCGGCATCAAGGCGGCGATCACCGAGCCGTCCAGCCTGACGATCGCCGATGGCGTCACCACCATTCAAAGACTGGTGGTCGATCTGGGCGGCGGCTCAGTGACGCTTTCGGGCACGGCAGGGCAGACGCTCGATCTGGCGGCAAATTTCTCGGCGCTGCCGGCGGCGCTCGCCAACGATTTCTCGCCAGGCCTCGCTGCGGCGGGCACGCTCGACGGCACGGCGCAAATCACCGGGCCATCGGCAAATCCCGACATCCGCTTTAAGGCAAAACTGGCCGGCGCCGAAACCAGCCAGACCCGCCAGGCGGGGCTCGGGCCGCTCGACCTCGATGCGGCCGGCAGTTATTCCACGGCAGGTGGCGTGGTGCTGGACCAGGCGACGCTCAGTGGCGAAAGAATCTCCGGCAAGGCGGCCGGCTCCATCAACCCGAACGGCACCAGCGATTTCGTGCTCGACCTGACATCGTCCGGCCCAAGCCTGCCGCTGACGCTTGGCAGCACCGAGAGTCCTATCAAGCTCGAATTGCAGGCGCTGTCGGTGAAGGCGGCGGGGCAGGCCGCGCAGGCGAAGCTCGACATCTCGGCGGTGTTGCCGTCGGCGGCGACGAATTTCACCAAGGTTGAAGGCATCGCGCTGGCGCTGCACTCCGATGCCTTCGATGTAAAAAGCCGAACCGGCCCGATCTCGGGCACGGTGACGGCGGAAAAGATCGGTCTGGACAATCCAACCATCGCACCGCTGATTGCCGGCAAGATTACCGCCAAGGTCGCCGGCAGCCTGGCGGCGGATGCAATCACCATCGACAATGGCTCGGTACAGGGCGATGCATTGGTCAGCGCCTTCAATGGCCGCGTCTCCTTCGCCGACGGCGCCATCGACCTCAACCTCAACGCCGATGCACTGTCATCGGCGTTGCCGGCGGCAGTGCGCAGCGTGCTGGCCGAGCGGACGCAGCTCAGCGCCACGCTGAAGCGGGATGACAAAGGCAATGTCAGCGCCAATCCGGTCAAACTGGTGTCAGGCGCGCTGACCGCCGACGGCCAGGCCGGCCTCGCCGACAACAAGCTCAGCGCCGATATCAAGGGCGCGCTATCGGACATCTCGCTGCTGTCGAAGGACGCCAAGGGCGCGGTTCGCTTCGCGCTCGATGCGCAGGGCCCGATGATGGCGCCGGACCTGTCGCTGACGGTCAACAGCGACCGGCTGCTGGTGGCGGAACGCGAAATCACCGGGCTGAAGCTGACGGCCACCGGCAAGGCCGATGCAGCCAATCCGGCGGCCAATGTGCAACTGACCGGCAATGTCGCGGGGCAGGCGCTGCAAGGCAGTGCGGTGCTGGCGACGACCGACGGCAAGAGCGCCATCAACGGCCTGCTGCTGTCGCTCGGCAAGAACAGGATTTCCGGCGATCTCGCGCTCGACGAGGCCTTCGTGCCGGTCGGCACCATCGCGCTCGACCTGCCCGATATCGGACCGCTGGCAGCGCTGGCGCTGGAAAAGGCCGAGGGCGATATGCGCGGCACCATCGCCTTCTCCAAGACCGCGGACGGTGCCAACGTTGCCGTCAAGGCTTCGACGGCTTCGATCACACGCGGCGACCTCCAGGCGAAGACGGTGTCGGTCGATGCGCTGATTGCCAACTATCTCGCCGCACCGGTCATCTCAGGCAAAATTCGCGCCGACAGCGTTGTCTCCAGCGGCACCGTCATCAGCGGCATCGATGTCGACCTCAAGCGCGATGGCGACTGGACCGGCTTTTCCGGCGGCGCCACCGTCAAGGGCATTCCGGCGAAGGCTGCGGGCCGGGTGAGGGTGGCAGGCGGCACCACCACCATTGAACTTGCGTCAGGCCAGGCAACCGTCCAAGGCATCAAGGCTGCTATCGCGCAGGCCTCGACCGTCAGCATCGCCAATGGCACGACGACGCTGGACAGGCTGGTGCTCAATCTCGGCGGCGGCACGGCGACGGTGACCGGCAGGGTCGGGCAGGCGCTCGACATCAATGCCGCACTGGCCAAGGTGCCGGCTTCGCTCGCCAACAGTTTCTCGCCGGGCCTCCAGGCCGCCGGGTCGATTTCCGGAACAGTCAAGGTGACCGGCGCGCCGGCCAATCCTGCCGTTGCCTTCGACATCGACGCCGGCGGGGTGCAGACATCGCAGACCCGCGGTGCCGGCCTCGGCGGCATGAACATTTCCTCGTCGGGAACGTTCGCTGGCAAGAAACTCACCTTCAACGCGGACATCAGCGACGGCGCCGGGCTTGGGCTCAAGGGTGGCGGCACGGTGACCACAGCGGGCACACCGGCGCTGGTGCTCGACTTCAACGGCAAGGTGCCTTTCTCGTTCCTCGCCGCCAAGCTTGCCGCGCAAGGCCTGTCGCTGAGTGGCACTGCCAACGTCAATATCCAGGTGCGCGGCCCGGCGACATCGCCCGTAATCGGCGGCACGGTCAGCACCTCAGGCGCCCGCCTCGTCGACGCGCGCTCGGGCCTTGCCGTCAATGACATTGCCGCGGATGTTTCGATCGGCAACGGCGTCGCCAGGATCAACCGCCTGACCGGCACGCTGTCGACACGCGGCAGCCTGTCGGCCTCAGGCACGGTCGGCATCAATCCGGCGCAAGGCTTCCCCGCCGACCTGTCGATCAAGCTGGTCGACGGCCGCTATACCGATGGACGCGTGGTCACGGCCAATCTCGGCGGCGACCTTACCATCAAGGGGCCGCTGACCTCGGCGCCGGTGATTTCGGGTACCGTCAACTTGGCCAAGACGGTCATTACCGTTCCGGAAAAACTGCCGGGATCGCTGGCGGCGCTCGGCGTCAAGCACAAGAACGCGCCGGCCAGCGTGCGGGCGCAGGACAAGGCCTTGCGGCCGGTAGCGGCCAGCGGCAGTGGCGGCAGTGGCCTCAATCTCGATGTCACCGTCAATGCGCCGAACCAGATCTTCGTCCAGGGCAGGGGTGTCGACGCCGAACTCGGTGGTTCGCTGAGGCTGACCGGCCCCGCGGCTTCGCCGCAAGCGGTCGGCACCTTCACCCTGCAGCGCGGGCGGCTGTCGATCCTCGGCAAGCGGCTGACCTTCACCGAGGGCACGGTCGGCTTTTCCGGCTCGCTGGTGCCCTATCTCAATTTGACCGCGACCTCGACAACGACGAGCACCACCGTGACCATCGTGGTATCGGGCGAGGCGACCAATCCGAAATTCACCTTCTCCTCCGTGCCGGCGCTGCCGGAGGACGAAGTGCTGGCGCAACTGATCTTCGGCCGCTCTATGTCGAACCTGTCGCCGCTGCAGATCGCACAGTTGGCTGAGGCTGCCGGGCAGCTGGCCGGCGTCGGCGGCTCGACCTCGCTGCTTGAAAACCTGCGCAGTGCAATCGGCGTCGACGACCTGGATGTGACTACGGACGATCAGGGCGGTACCGCCGTGTCGGCGGGCAAATACCTCAACGACCGCACCTATGTCACGATCCAGAAGGGCGACAAGCCGGGATCGGGCAAGGCGACGATCGACCTCAATGTCGGGCGCGGCGTCAAGCTGCGCGGCGAGGCCAACGATGGCGGCGAAGCCAAGGGCGGCATTTTCTACGAGAAGGAGTATTGATCCTTCGGCCGGACTCTGGGCCCACCGGTGGAACTGGCCAAGCTTGAGTCGATGTCTCGTTTCATCGACGAAACGAGATTCCTGAGGAATCCGTCAGGCAGTAGCAAATTTGCGCCAAGACTGTCGTTATCGCGCGAACCGCTCCCCTTTCAAAGTTGCACATTCGCCAACATGTTCCCAATCCATGCCGTCTTTGACATCGCGGCCTGGATGCGGAATGTTAAAAGGCGGAAAGCCAACAATGGGAGTTAAGTCATGACAATTTACAAGAGTAATGGCGATCGCGTTCCCGATCATATCCTGGCGATGGCCGAAGAGGCCAAGGCAGGCAAGGTCGATCGCCGCGAATTCCTCGCTCTGGCCAGCGTCTTTGGCGCGTCCACGGCGATGGCCTATGGCATGCTCGGCCTGGTAGAGCCGACGCCGGCCAAGGCCGAAGAGGTTCAAGGCAAGAAAGGTGGCATTCTGAAGGTTGCCCAGTGGATCAAGGATCCCAAGGATCCGCGCAAGTCCGACTGGTCGGAAATCGCCAATGCCGAGCGCCAGGCGCTCGAGCCGCTGGTCAAGTACACCACCGAATACACATTCCGCCCCTATCTTCTGGAGAGCTGGGAAGTCAACGACGACGCCACTGAGTACACGCTGCATGTGCGCAAGGGCGTGACCTGGCATAACGGCGATGCATTTACCGCCGACGACGTGTTGTTCAATTTCAATCGTTGGGGCGAGAAGGCCGCCGAAGGCAATTCCATGCCTGGCCGTCTTGGCACATTGTTCGACGATAAAACCGGCAAGCTGCGTGAAGGCGCGGTGACCAAAGTCGACGACATGACCGTCAAGCTCTCGCTGACAAAGCCCGACATCTCGATCATTCCCGGCATTTGCGACTATGTTGCTCTCATCGTCCACAAGAGCTTCGATGAGAAGGGCGGCGACTTCAAAGCCTGCCCGATCGGCACAGGTCCGTTCGAACTGGTGTCCTACGATGTCGGCCAGAAGGTGGTCTACAAGCGTCGCGAAGACAACAAGTGGTGGGACGGCGAGGTCTTCCTGGACGGCATCGAGTTTATCGACTACGGCACGGATCCGGCGGCCATGGTCAGCGCCTTCGAAGCCGGCGAAGTCCACACCAATTTCGAGACCTCGGCCGACTATGTGTCGATTCTCGACGGGATGGATCTGGTGAAGTCCGAGGTAGTGACCGCGGCGACCATCGTCTGCCGCACCAACGTCACCAACAAGCCTTACGACAACCAGAAGGTCCGTCAGGCCCTGCAGCTCGGCGTCGACAACGCCGTCGTCCTGCAGCTTGGCTACGGCAATGCCGGCACCGTCGCAGAAAACCACCATGTCTGCGCGATCCATCCGGAATATTTCGAACTGCCGAAGATCGCGCGCGATCCGGCCAAAGCCAAGGCGCTGATGGCGGAAGCCGGCCAGGCCGACTTCGAGCATGAACTGATCACCGTCGACGAGGACTGGCACAAGAACACCGGTGATGCCATCGCCGCGCAGCTGCGCGACGCGGGCATCAAGGTGAAGCGCACAGTGCTGCCGGGATCGACGTTCTGGAACGATTGGACGAAGTATCCGCTGTCGATGACCAACTGGAACATGCGCCCGCTCGGCGTCCAGGTTCTGGCTTTGGCCTACCGCACCGGCGAAGCCTGGAACGAGTGTGCCTGGTCGAATCCCGACTGGGACACCAAGCTCAACGCCGCGCTTTCGGTCGCCGACGCTGTCAAGCGCAAGGAAATGATGAAGGACATCGAGCAGACGCTGCAGGATTCCGGCATCATCATCCAGCCCTACTGGCGCAAGCTCTACAGCCACTCGGTCAAGGCGGTGCAAAACTACAAGATGCATCCGACCTACGAACGCGACTACGGCAAGATCTGGCTCGACCAGGCTTGATCGGACCGATCGGGAGGGCGCTTCGCCGCCCTCCCCATCACTCCTCGCATGATCCAGAACCTGGAGCCGGCGCAGCAAAAAAGTTGCGGACTCTTCGCGAGGGATCGTGCAATAAAACAGGGTTGATCGCATCCGAGGGCCTGTTTGACGGCCAACTCTGCCGGTAACGGCAAAGCTGGTTGTCCACGCTGGCTCCAACCCCAACCAGACGGGCAGGGGACCGCCATGCTTTCTTTCGTAATCCGGCGTCTCGGCACCATGGCATTGACGATGCTGTGCCTGACGATGGTCGTCTTCTTCCTGATCAATCTCGACCCCAATCTGAAGAAGCTGGCGATCAGCCAGACCGAAATGCATACATCCGCCGATCAGCTCGAAAGCTGGCTGGCCGAACACGGCTATCGGCAGAACTTCTTCGTGCGCTACGGCCAATGGCTGGGCATCCTGCCCAAGCAACCGGTGACCGATCCCGCGACAGGCAAGCCGGCGCAGCGCTTTTCCTTTTGCAACGATCCGCTGGAGCCGAAATTCTCCGGCATCATCGAGGGCGATTTCGGCTGCTCGACCAAGTTCAAGGCATCCGTCGCCTCCAAGCTTTTTCCGGCACTCGGCGCCACCGGCATCCTGATGCTCTGTGTGCTCGCGGTGATGGTGCCGATTTCGCTGCTGGTCGGCATCCTTGCCGGCATGCGCGAGGGCTCGCGAACGGACCGGACGCTTTCCGTCGCCTCGATCGCGTCGACGGCTACGCCTGAATATGTGTCGGGCGTCATCTTCACCGTCATCTTCGCCTCGTGGCTCGGCTGGTTGAACGGTTCGGCCGCCTCGGCAAGCCAGGGCATCACTTTCTACAATTTCACGCTTCCGGTGATGACGCTGGCGATCTACGGCATCGGCTACATCGCCCGCATGACCCGCGCCTCGATGGTCGAGGTGATGACGCAGCAATACATACGCACCGCCCGGCTGAAGGGACTGTCCTTCGGCAGCGTCGTTATCAAGCACGCCCTACGCAATGCGCTGATCGCGCCGTTCACGGTCATCATGTTGCAGTTTCCCTGGCTGCTCACCGGCGTCGTCATCGTCGAGGTGATGTTCCGCTATCAGGGCTTTGGCTACACGCTGGTCGAGGCGGCGGGCAACAACGACATCGATCTCCTGCTTGGCTGTTCGCTGGTCTCGGTGTTCATCGTCCTCATCACCCAGCTCATTTCGGATGTCGGCTACGCGTTCCTCAATCCGCGTATCAGAGTGCAATAGGGGGCTGAGCGGATGCAGGTCGAATATATCGGTGCCTTCAGTATCATACTGGGCGTGATTGCCCGTTTCTGGCCGGTCTGGTTAGGGCTTGCCCTGGTGATGGGGGCGAGCTTCGCCTATAAGAAACGCCTCGGCCTCTATGGCCAGCTGTTCGACAGCGGCGTCGGCATTGTCGGTGTCGGCATCTGCCTGTTCTGGCTGTTCACGGCGATCTTCGCAGCGACCGTCGCGCCCTTCGATCCGCTCTCCCAGGTGCCGATCATGAAGGACGCGCTGCCGGGCGCGATCGAGCCGACGTCGAAGCTCATCTACTATTTCGGCGGCGACAAGCTCGCCCGCGATGTCTTCTCACGCATGGTCTATGGGAGCCAGATCGTGCTGATCATCGCACCGGCGGCGACGGGGTTCGCGCTGATGGTCGGCATTACGCTCGGCCTGCCAGCCGGTTATTATGGCGGCAGGATCGACACCGTTCTGTCGTTCCTGGCCAATCTGGTTCTGGCCTTCCCGGTGATCCTGCTGTTCTACCTCCTGGTGACGCCGGGCATCATGGACACGCCTATCCCCTATGCGATGGCCGGGTTGTTTTTTCTGTTTCCGATCATCTTCTTTTCCGTGCTGTTCTGGACCCGCTACAAAAACCGGCCGGATCGGCTCTACATTCTCATGGGGCTGACGCTGGTCATCGGGGGGTGGGTCTATGCCGGCCTGGTCTTCGATGCCGATCCGTTCAGGGTCATCCACATCGATCCCAACCAGCTCAACATCTTCGTGGCGGTGGTGTTCGCCTCCAGCCCCGGCGTGTTCCGCATCGTGCGCGGCCTGGTGATGGACATCAAGACGCGCGACTATGTGGCGGCAGCGCAGACGCGCGGTGAATCACCCTGGTACATCATGCTGTGGGAGATCCTGCCCAATGCGCGCGGACCGCTGATCGTCGATGCCTGCCTGCGCATCGGCTACACCACGATCCTGCTCGGCACGCTGGGGTACTTCGGTCTCGGCCTGGCACCGGAGAGCCCGGACTGGGGCACCGCGATCAAGGACGCCAGCCGCCTGCTGCGCTCCTTCATCCATCCGGCGTTGCCGCCGACGATCGCGCTGATGTCGTTCGTGCTGGGGCTGAACCTGCTCGCCGACTCGCTGCGCGAGCAATCGATGAAAGACTGATCTGCGGGTTCGGCCCGCAGAGCATGATCCCGAAAATTGGCAACCGGTTTTCGGAAAAGATCATGCTCAGAGAAAAACCAAGGATTGGAGCGACCCATGAATGAGGCAGTTCGAAATCCCGGAGAACCGATCATCGAGATCGAGAACCTGTCGATCTCCTTCTTCACCCGCAAGGGCGAGATCCCTGCCGTCATGGATTTTTCCTGCACGGTAATGCCCGGCGAAGCGATGGGCATCGTCGGTGAATCCGGCTGTGGCAAGTCGACGGTGTCGCTCGGCATCATGCGCGACCTCTCCAACATCGGAAAGATCGTCGGCGGCAAGATCAAGTTCCAGGGCAAGGACATGGGCGAGCTCTCCGACGAAGAGCTGCGCGCCATTCGCGGCAACAAGATCGCCATGATCTACCAGGAGCCGATGGCCAGCCTCAATCCGGCGATGAAGGTCGGCCAGCAATTGATGGAAGTGCCGCTGATCCACGACAAGGTGTCGAAGGAGGAGGCGTACAAAAGGGCGCTCGAAATGGTGCGCGCTGTAAAGCTGCCGGATCCCGAGCGCATGATGCGCTCCTATCCGCACCAGCTTTCCGGTGGCCAGCAGCAGCGCATCGTCATCGCCATGGCGCTGCTGTCGAAGCCGGCGTTGCTGTTGCTCGACGAGCCGACCACGGCGCTCGACGTGACGGTGGAGGCGGGCATCGTCGAACTGGTCAGGGGGCTGGGCGAAAAGTTCGGCACCTCGATGATCTTCGTGTCGCACAATCTCGGCCTGATCCTCGAAACCTGCGACCGCATCACCGTGATGTATTCGGGCGAAGCGGTCGAGACCGGCAAGATCAAGGACGTCTTCGACCGCATGCGTCATCCCTATACGCAAGGGCTGTTCCGCTCGATCCCGCTGCCCGGCGCCGACAAGAATTCGCGGCCGCTGATCGCCATTCCCGGCCAGTTGCCGTTGCCGCATGAGCGGCCCAAGGGCTGCAATTTCGGGCCCCGGTGCCACCATTTCGTCGAGGGCGTCTGCAACGCCGCCGAAATCCCGATGATCGAAGTCGCCGGCCACGAGGGGCATTTCTCGCGCTGCGTGCGCTTCAACGAGATCGACTGGGAGGCGCTGCCGCCGGGCGCCAAGAAGGTCAATGACAAGGTCGAGCCCGGTGCGCCGGTGCTCAAGATCCAGGACCTCAAGAAATACTACAAGGTCGGCGGCAGCGAGGTGTTCGGCTCGAGCGAGGGCCGTGTCGTCAAGGCCAACGAGACGATCTCGTTCGAGGCGCGTGAATCCGAGACGGTTGCCATCGTCGGCGAATCCGGCTGCGGAAAGTCGACGCTGGCAAAGGTGTTGCTCGGGCTGGAGACGGCGAGTTCCGGCAGCGTGACGCTCGGCAACAAGGAGATCCAGTCGACCGGCATCGAGAAGCGCAGCGTCGATACGGTGTCGTCGATCCAGATGGTGTTCCAGAACCCGTTCGATACGCTGAACCCCAGCCACTCGGTCGGCTCGCAGATCATCCGCACGTTGGAAAAATTCAATGTCGGCAAGACGGTGGCCGAACGCCGCAAGCGGATGCTTGAGCTGCTCGACCTGGTGAAGCTGCCGAGAGCCTTCGAGACCCGCAAGCCGCGCCAGCTGTCGGGCGGACAGAAGCAGCGCATCGGTGTGGCGCGCGCCTTTGCCGGCGATGCCAAGGTGGTGGTGGCCGACGAGCCGGTTTCGGCGCTCGACGTCTCGGTGCAGGCGGCGGTGACCGAACTGTTGATGGACATCCAGCGCAAGAACAAGACGACGATGCTGTTCATCAGCCACGATTTGTCGGTGGTGCGCTACATCGCCGACCGCGTCGTCGTCATGTATCTCGGCTACATCGTCGAGCAAGGCACGACCGACCAGATCTTCTCGCCGCCCTACCATCCCTATACCGAGGCGTTGCTGTCAGCGATCCCGATCGCCGACACCAGCGTGGTGAAGAAGCACATCGTGCTCGAGGGCGACATTCCGTCGGCGATGAACCCGCCGACCGGCTGCCCGTTCCAGACGCGCTGCGGCTACAAGAAGCTGGTGCCGGACAATCTGTGCGAGACCAAGGTGCCGCCGGTGAAGAATCTTGGCGACGGCCATATGAGCCTGTGCTGGCTGTCTGACGATGTGCTGGCCAAGATGGATCAGGTGATCAAGTTCGACAAGGAGCATGCCGCGCATGAGGGCGTGCCGGAAGACGCACCGCATGGCAGTGGTCCGGGTTCGACAGGAACAGCGCCCAACCGGCCGCGTGGCAAATCGTCGAGCGCGGAAGCGGACGAGATCGGCGAGGCCGTGGAGCAGGGCCAGGCTGGAATGCGAGCCCGTCGCAACAAAGTAGTCGACGAGGCTTCCGAAACCGGTGTCAAAAAGCCGAAAGATACGACAAGGCGGCACTAAACCGGGAAGGGTGCTAGTTTTCGCATTGCCGTAACTGCGCATCATAGTCGCGGGCCATCTTTTCGGTCGCCCGCGCATAGCCTTGCACACCGGCGTCGCCGCGATTGCCGCGGCCATAGGCGGTCCAGCCGAGATAGTAGGCGAGATAGAGATTGTAGGTGTCGTTGTGGGCGACGCCGAAGGTGTCGGCGGTCTTGGAATGATACCAGCCGACGAAATCGACGGCATCGGCGAATTTTGTCCGCCGCGCCCCCCAGCTGCCGGTTTCGCTCTGATATTGCGACCAGGTGCCGTCGAGTGCCTGCGAAAAACCGGTGGCCGAGGAGACATGCTTCCACGGAATGAAGCCGAGCAGCTTGGTGCGTGGCGGCCTGGCGTTGCTCTTGAAGCCGGACTCCTTGCGCACCGTCGCCATCAGCACCGGAACCGGGATGCCGTATTTCTGCGAGGCGCGCTCGGCCGCCGCCTGCCAGTTGTCGAACCAGCCGTCATTCTGGTCGAAGACGGCGCAGACATTGTTGATATGGTTTGGCGGCGTCGCGCAGGCCGAGAGAGCCAGCAGCACACCAACCGCTACAATTTTACTAAAACTCGACCTACGCATGGGAAAGACGAATAGGCCGAAATCATAAAGGGAATCTTGCGGCCTTTCTTAACGTCCTGCCGGCTCGGTTGCGCTGCCTCGAGTTGGCACCACTATTCCGACTTTTTGCGTCGCTTTTGTCTTCATTCAAATACGAAAATGCCGCCTTGGCTAAAATCACGCCCGTGAAGGGCGGATTCCTGACAGCCGCGCGCCGATGCCGGCGCTCTGATGCCGGGCATGAACGAACCAAGACGCAAGCGCGGCGCAGAGCGAACCAGCAACAGAGGGCCGTCGGCCATCCGGCAACTGCCGCTCAGGCGGGTGA
Source organism: Mesorhizobium sp. 128a (assembly GCF_053848025.1). Lineage (NCBI taxonomy): Bacteria > Pseudomonadati > Pseudomonadota > Alphaproteobacteria > Hyphomicrobiales > Phyllobacteriaceae > Mesorhizobium > Mesorhizobium sp. 128a. Next base: position 67,813 of record NZ_JBSPKY010000009.1, read on the forward strand.
CCAATCCCTATCCGCCGATGGCAATGCTGTCGGCCGACCAGATCGAGGCCATCCATCAGGCTTCGATGCACATTCTGGAGAATTTCGGCATCGAGGTGATGTCTCAGCGGGCGCTGTCGCTGTTCGAAAGAGCCGGCGCCACGGTCGACCATGCGACGGCGAATGTCCGCATCGACAGGGGCCTTGTTGCCGAGGCGCTGAAGACCACGCGGGCGAGCTATACGCTTACCCCGCGCAATCCGGCAAACGCCATTCATCTGGGCGGCAATACGATCAATTTCACCCTCGTCGCCGGGCCGCCCAATGTGCACGACATGGAGCGTGGCCGCCGTGCCGGCAATTTGCGCGACTATGCCGACCTCACCCGGCTGGCGCAGCATTTCAACTGCATTCACATGCTGGGCAACCAGGTCTGCGCGCCGGTGGAACTGCCCGCCAACACCAGGCATATGGACACCTATTTCACCAATCTGACGCTGACCGACAAATCCTTCCATGTCTCGGCGATCGGCCGGGGCCGGGCGCTGGACGGCATCGAGATGATGGCGATCGCGCGCGGACTGAAGCTGGACGAGATGCGCGATGATCCCGGCATTGCCACCATCATCTCGGTCAACTCGCCGCGCCGCTTCGATGAGATGATGGCAGAGGGTCTGATGACCATGGCCGAATTCGGCCAGTCGGTGGCGGTGACGCCGTTCACGCTGATGGGCGCGATGAGCCCGGTGACGCTGGCAGGCGCATTGGCGCAGCAGAATGCCGAGGCGCTGTTCGGCGTGGTGCTGACGCAGCTGGTGCGCCCCGGCGCACCGGTGATGTACGGCGCCTTCACCTCCAATGTCGACATGAAGTCGGGCGCGCCGGCCTTCGGTACGCCGGAGAACACCAAGGCCAACATTGCCTCAGGGCAATTGGCGCGGCGCTATTCTCTGCCCTACCGCACGACGCCGGGGTCGGCCTCGAATGCGGCGGACGCGCAAGGCGCCTATGAGACGTTGATGGCGCTGTGGGGCACGGTGCTGGGCCATGGCAACCTCGTCTACCACGCCGCCGGCTGGCAGGAGGGCGGGCTGACGGCGTCGTTCGAAAAGCTCATCATCGATGTCGAAATGATCCAGCACATGATGGAGTTTCTGCGCCCGATCGTCGTCGACGAGGCGGAGCTGGCGGTCGAGGCGCTTGGCGCGGTGCCCACAGGTGGCCACTTCTTCGGCGAGCCGCACACGCTGGAACGCTATGCCACCGCTTTCTACCAGCCGATCCTGTCCAACTGGCAGAACTACGAGGCATGGCAGGAAGCCGGTGGCCTCGACACGACGGCGCGCGCGACGCGGCTGTGGAAGAAGGCGCTGGAAGACTATGTCGAGCCGGTGATGGACATAGCCGTGCGCGAGGCGCTGGAGGCGTACATGGCCAGGCGCAAGGAAGCGATCGGGCAGGGCGAGCCGTGATGCTCCCATCCTGATTCATTTCATCCATACAACTCACTGATATCAGAAAAAAATCCATGAAATCGCATGCAAAGGTCGTGGTCATTGGCGGTGGCGTCGTCGGATGCTCGGTGCTGTTCCATCTGGCACGCCATGGCTGGACCGACGTCGTGCTTCTGGAGCGCGACGAGTTGACTTCCGGCTCGACCTGGCATGCGGCCGGCGGCATGCACACCATCAATGGCGACCCCAACGTCGCCAAGCTGCAGAAATACACGATCTCGCTCTACAAGGAGATCGAGGAGCTTTCGGGTCAGGCGACCGGGGTGCACCTGACCGGCGGCGTGCTTCTGGCGGCCACCGAGGCGCGGCTCGACTGGCTGCGCGGCGTCGTTGCCAAGGGGCGTTATCTCGGCATCGACCTCGAGGAAATCTCGGCCAATGAGGCGGCCGAACTGATGCCGCTGCTCGACCCGAAACAATTCGTCGGCGCCGTCCGCAACAAGGAGGACGGCCATCTCGATCCGTCCGGCGTGACCCACGCCTATGCCAAGGCCGCGCGGAAACTGGGCGCGGAAGTGGAGCGCTTCACCAAGGTGGAGGACGTTGTGCGGCGGCCCGACGGCATGTGGCGCGTCATCACCAACAAGGGCGAGGTGGTGGCCGAGCATGTCGTCAATGCCGGTGGCTTGTGGGCGCGGGAGGTCGGCCGCATGGTCGGGCTGGAACTGCCGGTGCTGGCCATGGAGCACATGTACCTGATCACGGAAGACATGCCCGAGGTCGCGGCGTGGAACGCCAAGACCGGCACCGAGATCATCCATGCCGTCGATTTCGACGGCGAGCTGTACCTGCGCCAGGAGCGCGGCGGCATGCTGATGGGCACCTACGAGAAGGCCAACAAGGTCTGGTCCGAGTTCTCCACACCGTGGAATTTCGGCCATGAATTGCTGGAGCCCGACATCGACCGGATCGCGCCGTCGCTCGAGGTCGGCTTTCGGCATTTCCCGGCGTTCGAGAGGACCGGCATCAAGCAGATCATCAACGGACCCTTCACCTTCGCCCCCGACGGCAATCCGCTGGTCGGGCCGGTGCGCGGGCTGCCGGGTTTCTGGGTCGCCTGCGGCGTCATGGCCGGCTTCAGCCAGGGCGGCGGCGTTGGACTGGCGCTGTCCAACTGGATGATCGAGGGCGATCCCGGCGCCGACATCTGGGCCATGGATGTTGCGCGCTATGGCGACTGGGCGACGATGGCCTACACCAACGCCAAAGTGCGCGAGAATTACTCGCGCCGCTTCTCGATCCGCTTCCCCAATGAGGAACTGCTCGCCGGACGGCAGCTGAAGACGACGCCGATCTACGATTTGTTGTCGGCCAGGGGCGCGCAATGGGGCGTGTCCTATGGGCTGGAGGTGCCGCTCTGGTATGCGCCTGAGGGCGTCAAGGACGAGTTTTCGTGGCGGCGCTCGAGCGACTTCACCCATGTCGCGAAGGAAGTTGCGACCGTCCGTGAAGGCGTCGGCCTCGCTGAGATTTCGAACTTCGCCAAATACAAGGTGACCGGCGAGGGGGCAGCCGCTTGGCTCGATCGTATCTTTGCCTGCAAGCTGCCGAAACCTGGCCGCATGACACTGGCGCCGATGCTGAAGGACGACGGCAAGCTGATCGGTGATTTCACGCTTGCCAACATCGGCGACGGCGAATGGTTCATCGCCGGCTCGGGTGTCGCCGAGCAATATCACATGCGCTGGTTCGAGGCGCATCTACCCAAGGACGGCTCGGTCCGGATCGAGGCGCTTGGGCAGAAACTCACCGGCCTGGCGATCGCCGGGCCCAAGGCGCGGGCGGTGCTGGCGAAAGTCACGCGCACGGACGTCTCCAATTCCGGGTTTCCGTTCATGGCCGTCGCCAAAATGGATATCGGCATGGCGCCGTGCCTGGTTGGCCGCGTCAGCTACACCGGCGACCTCGGCTACGAGATCTGGGTGGCGCCGGAATATCAGCGCGCCGCCTTCCAGGCGCTGACGGCGGCGGGCGAGGAGTTCGGCATCGGCCTGTTCGGCTCGCGCGCGCTCAATGCGCTTCGGCTGGAGAAAAATTACGGCTCATGGGCGCGCGAATACCGGCCGATCTACGGGCCGCTGGAGGCCGGGCTTGACCGTTTCGTCGCTTATGGCAAGGAGGCGGATTTCATCGGCAAGGCGGCGGCTCTCGCCGAGCGCAAGCAAGGCGGCAAGCTCAGGCTGCGCACCTTCATCCTCGATGCCGACGATGCCGATGTCATCGGCGACGAGCCGATCTGGTTCGGCGGCGCGGTGCGCGGCTGGGTGACGTCAGGCGGCTATGCGCACCATCCGAAAAAATCCGTCGCCCTGGGCTATGTGCCGAAGGAGATCGCCGATGAGAGCGACGGCTTCGAGATCGAACTGTTGGGCAAGCGTCACGCCGCGCGCATGCAGGCCGCGCCGCTGTTCGATGCGAATTTCGAACGCATGCGAGGGTGAAGGCTCACCCTCTTATCCCGCCCTTGTCAGGCGTTGCGGCGGTTGTCGAGCGCGAAAGCGCCGGCGCCGGCAAACACCAGATAGAGGAAGATGAAGCAGAACGAGATCGCCGCGTCGCCACTGTTGTTGATCGGGAAGAAGTCGCGCGGGAAGTGCGCCATGAAATAGGCGATGGCCATCTCGCCGGCGAGCAGGAAGGCAACGGGTCGGGTGAACAGCCCAAGCGCCAGCAGGATGCCGCCGGCGAATTCCAGAATTCCTGCCGTCGTCGACAGCCCGTTAAGAGCGTGAGGCTCGGCGCTGACCGGGAAGTTGAATAGCTTCTGCGAGCCATGCTCGATGAACTGCAGGGCCGTGATGATGCGCAGAATTCCGAGTGCCTGCGGCTGAAATCTGGCGAGACCGTCAAAAAGCGTCATCTAAATCTCCAATTACCCCCAGATCGCCCATAAATGATCGTCCCACGGTGGACCATTCACTTCCCAGGGCCTGTCATCAACAATCGGTGATGGTGACGTTCCACAATTCTGGGTGAATATTTTTCTCGTATGGGTTGCATTTGTATCCTTATGGTTGTATCGATGGCGATATTCCCACGGGGTGGTTCTCGCATCATGAAAACATTCGCCGTCAGCCTCTTCGCAATTATTGCAGGCACCAGCGTCGCCATGGCCCAGGACGCTGGCTGTGATGCCTTCAAATGGCCAGTTACACGAGAACAGACACTGTTTGCGGCAGCACCCGCCGCGCAGTCCGGCGCAGCCTTGGCGGTTGGCCACGCGGTCGACTTCACACTGGAAGCGGTGGACGAGGTCGCCTTCACCTTGCCTCCGGAACGCGCGCCCGCAGCAGGGACGTTCGGCGCGACAGCAAATGTGACCGTGCCGCCTGAAGGCGAGCTGCAGATAAGCCTCTCCGGCCAAGCCTGGATCGATGTCATCCAAGGCGACCATGCAATCAAGTCGGCAGGCTTTAGTGGCGTCAAAACCTGCCCCGGCATACGCAAGAGCGTGCGTTTCAAGCTGCCGGCGGGGCTGGCCTCGATTCAGATCAGTGGCGCCAAGGAACAGACCATCAAGGTCGCGGTGCTGGCGCCGGAGTGACGTCCTCTCTCATCGCGCCGGGCGGCGCGATGAGAACCGTTCGGTTCATGCCTGTCAGCCGGATCAGCGTTCCGGCGCAATGAGGGCGAAATAGGCGCCTTGCGGATCGGTGAACTGAGCGATCCATTGGCCGGTCGGCACCGGCATCGGACCCATGACGATCTTGCCGCCATTGTCGGTGACGCGCTTGGCGGCGGCGTCGATGGCGTCGACATTGAAATAGAACAGCCACACCAGCACCGGAAGCTGCTGCGGCTTGTTCATGATGCCGCCGCCGGATTCAGGGCCGGCAGAGAAGGTCTGATAGATGCCCATCTCGCCGATGTCCATGCTGCCGGCATCGGTCCAGCCGAACTGGCTGGAATAGAAATCGAAGGCCTTCTGCCGGTCCGCTGCATAAAGCTCATGCCAGCCGACATGGCCGGGTGTGGTAGACGGCAGGGCGGGCTGGTCGGGCCCATTAGGCTGCAGGAACATGAAGGCAGCGCCTTGCGGGTCGGCGACGACGGAGAAGCGGCCGACGCCGGGAATGTCGTCGGGTTCGCGGTGGACGGCCCCGCCTGCTTCCTTCAGCGCCTTGGTCGAGGCATCTGTATCCTTGGTGTGGATATAGCCGAGCCAGGCCGGCTTCATGCCCATCTTGGCGGCGTCCTCGGGCATGGTCATCAGCCCGCCGACGCCACGCTCGGCGGAGTTCACCACGATGTAGCGCGGCATGCCGGGCGCCTTGTCGAAGGGCTCGGCCCGCCAGCCGACGACGGTTGTGTAGAACGCTTGCGCCGCATCGAGGTCGGTGGTCATCAGCTCGTACCAGAAGAAGGGCATCGGCGATTTTGGCATTTTGGTCTCCTCACCTTCCTGCATCGATCGTTGTCCGATCCGTCAAAGGACGATTTCACCGACGCGAACCCGACAGCGAACCGCAGAAAATTCAACGTGTGCGTTGACACATCGTTCCGCACTTCGCCCCACTCGGCGGCTTGCACGCGCGGCGGTTTTCGACTTTCCTTGGGCGAACGAGGGGTAGTCGTTTCATGCGCCGTATGTCACTCACGCCTGAGCTTGTGTCACTGTGCCATCGCGAGGAGGTCGATCCCGGCCCCGACGGCAGCTGGACCCAGCTCACCGACGAGGACTTCCGCACGCTTGCCTTGCAGCTCTCCGACGAAGCCGATGCGGGGCCGCTGTGGGTGTTCGCCTATGGCTCGCTGATCTGGAAGCCGGCTTTCGAATCCGTCGAGCGCCAGTGCGCCACGGCGTTCGGCTGGCATCGCTCGTTTTGCCTCGACATGGTGCGCTGGCGCGGCAGCGTCGCGCAGCCGGGGCTGATGATGGCGCTCGAACGCGGCGGCCGATGCGATGGCGTCATCTACCGTCTGCCTGAAGGTGACAAGCCGCAGCAGATCGAAAGACTGTTGCGGCGCGAGATCGACGACCATGAGAGTGTCGGCTCGGTCCGGTGGGTTCCGGTGCGCACGGCGCAAGGGGTGGTGCGGGCGCTCGGCTTCTGGGTCGGGGTGAGGGGCAGGGGGACGTCGCTCGGGCAGCCGTTGGACACGGTGGCGCGGGTACTGGCGAGGGCCTGCGGGCATGTCGGCTCGGGTGCGGAATATCTCTACAACACCGTCAGTCACCTCGAGGAATTCGGCATTCGCGACCGCAATCTGTGGCGGCTGCAGCAATTGGTCGCCGATGAGATCAGGTCCATCCATGGTGGCGCTCCAGGCTCCGGCTTTTCACCTGCAAGCTGAGGCGAAAACCCATAACATGAGTAAAAAAATCATGTTATTATTGAAGGTTTTCAGAGGCTTGCAGTGAAAATTGACCAATTGATAAAAAAATAAAACGTGCTAGCCTTCCCCCAAAACGAAAACATGGGGAACTGACGATGCCAGAAGGCCAGTTCAAGGACGGTATTGCCGGCGGACGGCTCCCGGCCGACCAGTATGCTGAGAATTTTTCCGACCTGCATCTGCCGCTCGATCATCACGAGGCGCTGGTCGAATCCGACCGCTGCTATTTCTGCTACGACGCGCCGTGCATGAACGCATGCCCGACCTCGATCGACATTCCGCTGTTCATCCGCCAGATCTCGACCGGCAACCCGATCGGTTCGGCCAAGACGATCTTCGACCAGAACATTCTCGGCGGCATGTGCGCCCGCGTCTGCCCGACCGAGACGCTGTGCGAAGAGGTCTGTGTGCGCGAGGTGGCGGAAGGCAAGCCGGTGCAGATCGGCCGCCTGCAGCGCTACGCCACCGATGTCGCCATGGCCGAGCACAAGCAATTTTATCCGCGCGCGGAATCGACCGGCAAGTCGGTCGCCGTCGTCGGCGCAGGACCGGCCGGCCTTGCCGCCGCGCACCGGCTTGCCCGCCATGGCCACGAGGTGACCATTCTCGAAGCCCGCCCGAAGGCCGGCGGCCTCAACGAATACGGCATCGCCGCCTACAAGAGCATCGACAATTTTGCCCAGGCCGAGGTCGACTACGTCACCGCTGTCGGCGGCATCGACATCCAGAACGGCAAGGCGCTCGGGCGCGACTACCAGCTGTCGGACCTGACCCGGAATTACGATGCCGTGTTCCTCGGCATGGGGCTTGGCGGCGTCAATGCGTTGCGCGCCGACGGCGAGGACGCGGACGGCGTCACCAATGCGGTCGAGTTCATTTCCGAGCTTCGCCAGGCCAGCGATCTCTCCAGCCTGCCGGTCGGCCGGCGCGTCGTCGTCATCGGCGGCGGCATGACGGCGATCGATGCGGCGGTGCAGTCGAAGCTGCTCGGCGCCGAGGAGGTGACGATCTGCTACCGGCGCGGCCAGGAGCACATGAACGCCTCCGAATTCGAACAGGATCTGGCCGCCGCCAACGGCGTCACCATCCGCCACTGGCTGCAGCCGAAGCGGGTCATTGCCGAAGGTGGCAAGGTGTCGGGTATCGAACTCGAATACACAACAATGAACGGCGACAGGCTTGCCGGCACTGGCGAGACGCTGACGCTCGCCGCCGACCAGGTGTTCAAGGCGATCGGCCAGAGCTTTGTGCCGGCCGCACTCAACGGCAGCGGCGCGTCGATCGAACTCGAAGCTGGCCGCATCAAGGTGGACGCGGAAGGGCGCACTTCGCTCGCCAATGTCTGGGCCGGCGGTGATTGCATTTTTGGCGGCGACGATTTGACGGTCTCGGCCGTCGCGCAAGGCCGCGATGCGGCGGAGAGCATCAACAGGAGTCTGACGCAGGGATAGAGATCATGGCCTCGGTGGAATCGGGCATCGCCCGTCACTACGACGTATCGGATCTTGAGCAGCACATTCTTGCCGTGCTCGCCGATACCGGCGTGGACATTGCCCATCTGCGCGCTGGCGATCTCGAAGCGGTCGACGAATTCCACATTGGCGGTATCGCTGCCACCCGGGAACTCATCGGCCAGATGGGGTTGAAGCCGGGGGCCAGGCTGCTCGACATTGGTTCCGGCGTGGGTGGCCCAGCCCGCTTTGCCGCCAACAATGCCGGCGCCGATGTCACCGGCATTGATCTGACGCAAAGCTATGTCGACATCGCGACCAGCCTGTCGAAGCGGGTGGGAATGGCCGACAAAGTCCGGTTCGTGCAGGGCAGCGCGCTTGACATGCCGTTCAGCAACACAAGTTTTGATACGGCCATGATCCTGCATGTCGGCATGAATCTGCCCGACAAGAAAAAGCTGATGAGCGAGGCGGCGCGTGTGCTCAAGCCGGGCGGCGTCTTTGCCGTCTACGATGTGATGCGGCTGAAGTCGGGCACGCTGACCTATCCGCTGCCATGGGCATCCGACGAGAGCATGTCCTTCGTCGCCACGCCCGACGATTATCGCTCGGCTGCCGCGGCTGCAGGGTTCTCCGTAGCCGCCGAGCGCCCACGCGGCGCCTTTGCCATCGAATTCTTCGCCACGATACGAGCGCGCATGGCTGCGGCGCAGGCGGAAGGCAAAAAACCGCCGCCCGGCGTCAATCTTATCATGGGCGAGAACGCGCGGACCAAGATCGCCAATCTCACCGCCGCGCTTGAAGGCGGCATTCTTGCACCCGTCGAACTGCTCCTTCGTCTCGGTTGAAAGGGACCTGTCATGGCTGACATCCGCAACAATTTCGTCGGCATCAAATCGCCCAATCCGTTCTGGCTGGCCTCGGCGCCGCCGACCGACAAGGCCTACAACGTCATCCGGGCCTTCAAGGCGGGCTGGGGCGGTGTGGTCTGGAAGACGCTGGGCGAGGAAGGCCCGCCGGTGGTGAACGTCAACGGCCCGCGCTACGGCGCGATCTGGGGCGCGGACCGCCGCCTGCTCGGCCTCAACAATATCGAGCTGATCACCGACCGCGACCTGCAGGTCAATCTGCGCGAGATCAAGCAGGTCAAGAAGGACTGGCCCGACCGCGCCATCGTCGTCTCGCTGATGGTGCCTTGCGTCGAGGACGCCTGGAAGGCGATCCTGCCGGTGGTCGAGGAGACCGAAGCCGACGGCATCGAGCTCAATTTCGGCTGCCCGCACGGCATGTCCGAACGCGGCATGGGCGCGGCTGTCGGCCAGGTGCCGGAATATATCGAAATGGTAGTGCGCTGGTGCAAGCAGAACACCCGCATGCCTGTCATCACCAAGCTGACGCCCAATATCACCGATGTGCGCAAGCCGGCACGCGCCGCCCTTGCCGGCGGTACCGACGCGGTATCGCTGATCAACACCATCAACTCGATCACCGGCGTCGATCTCGACAGTTTCGCGCCGCAGCCGACCATCGACGGCAAGGGTTCGCATGGCGGCTATTGCGGCCCGGCGGTGAAGCCGATCGCCATGAACATGGTGGCCGAGATTGCACGCGATGCCGAAACCCGCGGCCTGCCGATCTCCGGCATTGGCGGCATCACCACCTGGCGCGATGCGGCCGAATTCATGGCCCTCGGCGCCGGCAATGTGCAGGTGTGCACCGCGGCGATGACTTACGGCTTCAAGATCGTGGAGGAGATGATCGCCGGTCTGGAAAACTGGATGGACGAGAAGGGCCACGCGACGCTCGACGACATTATCGGCCGCGCCACGCCCAACGTCACCGATTGGCAGTATCTCAACCTCAACTATGTCGCCAAGGCGCATATCGACCAGGATGCCTGCATCAAATGCGGCCGCTGTCACATCGCCTGCGAGGACACTTCGCACCAAGCGATTACCAATATGGTCGACGGCGTCAGGCACTTTGAGGTCATCGAGGCCGAATGCGTCGGCTGCAATCTATGCGTCAATGTCTGCCCGGTGGAGAACTGCATCACCATGGAGCCGCTGGCCGCCGGCGTGATGGATCAGCGCACCGGCAAGCCGGTATCGCCGGTCTACGCCAACTGGACGACGCATCCCAACAACCCGATGGCGAAGGTGGCCGCGGAATAAGCTTGGGTTCCTCGCCCCACGAAGTGGGGAGAGGTGGCCCGGCGAAGCCGGGACGGAGAGGGGCCTTCGGACGACTGAGAGTTGCCCACGGTTTCGCCTTCTACCCTGTTCGCGCGCATCCCTAATAGATTCTGACTTCGCAGAGGGCGTCCCCCTCTCCGCCCCGGCTTCGCCGGGCCACCTCTCCCCCGCTTCACGGGGCGAGGAACCCAAGTCCTGTAAAGCCATCGCGAACTCGCGAATTTCTGTATTTTCCTATTGCAGATAAAAAATATCCACGATAAAAGACATCCATGAATTGGAGATGGCACGATGAAACTGGGCGAGGGCGTTGAGGCGGCTATCCACTGCGCGGCGACGCTGGCCAGCGTCGACGGCAACAGCACGATGCCGGGCGCGGCGCTCGCGGAGTGCTTCGGGCTGTCGCCGAGCTATCTCTTGAAGAATCTCAACCAGCTCACGGCGGCACGCATCCTGGAATCGGTGCCGGGGCCGTCGGGCGGCTACCGTCTGGCGCGGCCGGCCGAGCGCATCACGCTGCTCGACATCGTGCTGGCCATCGAAGGCCGTGAGCCTGCTTTCCGCTGCGGCGAGATCCGCCAGCGCGGCCCGGTCAAGATCGATGCTTCGGCCTATGTGAAGCCCTGCGGCATCAATGCCGCGATGCTGAAGGCCGAGCGCGCCTATCGCGCGGCCCTGGCGGAAACCCGGTTGTCCGACATCGTGGCTGATTATGAAGCCGAAGGCGATCCGCGATCGTTTGCCGCCAGCTGTGCCTTTGTGGCGCGCCATCAGCGGCTGCAGAAACCCGCTTCGACCAAACAGATTTAACCCGCCAGACAGATGTGAAAGGAAAGATGATGAAACAGAGACTGCAATTCTTCGCCAAGGCGCCCGAGATCATGAAGGCGGTGTCGGCGCTCAACAAGGCGGTCGACGACTGCGGGCTTGAGGTGGGCCTGCTGCATCTGGTCAAGCTCAGGGCGTCGCAGATCAATGGCTGCTCATACTGCGTCGAGATGCACAGCCGCGAGGCGCGGCGCGACGGCGAGACCGAGACACGCCTCTATCTGGTTTCGGCCTGGAAGGAATCGCCGCTGTTTTCCGAGCGCGAACGTGCGGCCTTTGCCTGGACCGAGGCCACGACCCTGATCGCCAGCAATGACGTTTCGGACGAACTCTATGCCCGCACGCTCGCGCATTTTTCTGAAGAGGAACTGGTCAAGCTGTCGGTCGCGATCGGCATGATCAACACCTGGAACAGGCTCTGCATCCCGTTCCACGCCATTCACCCGATGCCGGCTGCCAAAGCAGCGTGATCGGACGCGCTGCGCGCGGATGAAAGGTCCGCGCGCCCTCATTGTTCAGGCTGCGTAGCGCAGGCCCCCGTCGCAGGTCAGCACCTGGCCGGTCATGAAACCGTTGGAAACCAGGAAGGCGATTGCGCCGGCGACATCTTCGGCGCGTCCTATCCTGCCCACGGGCGTCTTGCCGGCATATTCGCGGAAAACCGCCTGCCGCTGGTCGTTGGGCAAAAAATCCCACCATGGCGTGTCGATGACGCCGGGCGCCACGACGTTGACGCGCAGCGGCTTCAGCTCGACGGCAAGGATCGGCACGACGGTCAGGAGCATGCCGTTGACGGCGGCGATGCCGGCGACGCCGGGCGCCGACAATTGTGCCGACACCGCCGATATGAAGGTGACCGATCCCGATCTGTTGAGGGTCGGCAAGGCTGCCTGCAGGCATGACAGCTGCGGCCGCACCTTTTCGTCGACGCCGCCGGCGATGTCGGCAAGGTCGAGGCTTTCGAAAGGGCCAAGCCCCTTGCCGCCGCTGGCGGCGAGCACGAGGTGATCGAAAGGTCCGATTTCCCTGAAGAACTGGCGGACTTCGTCCGGCTTCGAAGCATCGAAGGCCGCCTTGCCGACGGCGCCGCCAAGGCTCTTCCAAGCGCTGTTCAGCTTGTCCTGGTTTCGTCCGGTGATGGTCACCTCCATGCCCGGACCAAGCAGCTTGCGCGCCGTCGCCAGCCCGATGCCGGAGGAGCCGCCGATGATGATGGTGTGTTCGATCTTGCTCATGAATGCTGTTCCTTCGATTTTGGCGAGCCCTTTCCGACGAGGTCGAGGCTCAGGGTTCGCAGTTGCTGCCGCGCCTTCGCGTCATAGGCTTGCGCGTCGGCGCGGGATTCCCTTTGGCCGTCGAAATAGAGGCCGCTGCGGCCCTCCAGCGCGGGCGATGTCGCAAGGTTGAGGATGGCCTCGGCACCGGTCGCGACCGAACTCCACGGGGTTACGCCGGCCTGTCGGACCATGGTGGTGTCCATGTAACTCGCGGGATGCAGGGCGTTGACGGTGACGCCGCTGCCTTTCAACTGCTCTGCCAGATCGATGGTGAACAGGATCTGCGCCAGCTTGCTCTGGCAATATGCGCGCACGCCGTCATAGCCATGGCTCAGCATGACGTCGCTGAAATCGATCGCTTGCTGGCCGGCCGAGGCGACATTGACGATGCGCGCCGGCGAACTCGCCTTGAGCAGTGGCAGCAGTTCCGACGTCAGCAGGAAGCCGGCGAGATAGTTGACGGCAAAGCGCAGTTCGAAGCCATCGGCGCTGAGCTGCCGCTTGGCGCCGGCGGTGCCGATGCCGGCATTGTTGATGAGGATATCGAGCCGCTCGGTGCTGGCACGCACGGCTTCGGCAAGGCGGTGAACCTCGGCCAGCGAAGCGAGGTCGGCGGCGAGAAACTCGGCCTTGCCGCCGGCGGCTTCGATTTCGGCGACGGTTGCCTTGCCGCGCGCCGCGTCGCGGCCATGCACCAGCACGCGGGCGCCGGCTCCGCCCAGCCTTTGCGCGACGACGCGGCCGACGCCGTCGGTCGAGCCGGTGATGAGGATTGTCTTGTCTTTCACGTCCATATTGGGAGCCTCCATGTTCGCTCTGCCCGCCAAGATGGGGCGCTTTGCGCATCACAAACAGTTCAAACTTTATCCTGGTATTGATACTGCTATACTGAACCTCATGGATGCTTCCGCACCTTCGCCTGAAGACAGCCGCCGGCGCGAGCTCGGTGCCTTCCTGCGTTCGCGCCGCGAAAGGCTTTCGCCTTCGGCCACAGGCATTGCTGCCGGCGCCAGGCGACGCACGCCCGGCCTGAGACGCGAAGAGGTGGCGATGATCGCCGGCGTCGGCACCACCTGGTACACCTGGCTGGAACAGGGCAGGGATGTGCGGCCGTCCGTGGAGGTGCTGACGGCGCTTGGCGAGGCCTTGCGGCTCGACGCCGCCGAGAAGCGGCATTTGTTCACGCTGGCCGGCCGCCAGCAGCCGGAGCGGCGGCACATTACCCCGGTCAAGGTCGAAGGCCCTTTGCTGCACATGCTGCAGAGCATGGTCCTGCAGCCGGCCTATATTGTCGGGCCGCGCTGGGATGTGCTGGCCTGGAATGCAGGAGCCGTCGCCATCTTTGGCGATTACGGCCTGCTGGAGGGCGATGCCCGCAACATCATCCATGGTGTTTTCACCGATCCGCACCGGCGCCACCTGCTGGTCGACTGGGAACGGGTGGCGCGTGCAACCCTTGCCGCGTTTCGAGCCGAAAGCGCGAAATATACCGGCGATCCGGATTTCGAGCGGCTGATCGCGCTGATGATGCGCTCAAGCCCGGAATTCCGGGAATGGTGGCCGCAACGCGACGTGGTGCATCGCCTGTCCGGCAAGAAGTATCTGCGCCATCCGATCGCAGGCCCCATGGCGTTCGAGCATATGAGCCTGTCGATCGATGACGGCTCGGACATGAAGCTGATCGTCTACACGCCGCTGGCCGAGCAGAATTCGGTTGCCAAGCTGGAGGAGCTGCTGAAGGCGCAGCCGCAGGAACTGCGCAGCGCCTGAGCTGCTAGCGCCTTAGCCCTTCGGCTTCAATCCGTCGATAAACAGCTGTTCGAGAAAGCGCGCCGCGTCCTCGAATCGGCCGTCGCCGCCGCGGTCGGGGCCGAGCACGGCACGGACCTGGACGTCGAAATCGGCGTAATGCTGCGTCGTCGCCCAGATCGAGAAGATCAGGTGCCAGGGATCGGTGCGGGCGATCTTGCCGGCGCGCATCCAGCCCTTGATGACATTGGCCTTCTCGTCAACCAGCGTTTTCAGCTCGCCTTCCAAAAGTGGCATGATGCGCGGCGCGCCTTGCAGGATCTCGTTGGCGAACAGCCGGCTCTCCCTGGGAAAATCGCGCGCCATTTCAAGCTTGCGCCGAATGTAGCTCCGCAGCTCGGTCAAGGGATCCCCGATGTCGTCGAGTTCGCGCAGCGGCGCCAGCCAGGTCGCCAGCAGCCGCTCCATCAGCGTCTCGTGAATGTCTTCCTTGCGGCGGAAATAATAGAGCAGGTTCGGCTTCGACATCCCCGCGGCTTCGGCGATCTGGTCGATGGTCGAGCCGCGAAAGCCGTTGGCGGAGAAGACTTCGAGCGCCGCTTCCAGGATCAGTTCGCGCTTTTCCTGCTGGATGCGGGTGCGGCGAGGGGCGGAGCCTTCGATGGCGTCGGTCATAAGGCCAAGCCTTGGTCGCGCGGGTCATCTGGACCAATTCTCTGGACCAGTTTTTCCCTGAGCCGTGGAGCGCACTTCGGAGGCCGCATTTCCGCTAGTAATCCCTTGACCGCCGACAGGGCGGTGCTAACGTTTGTCCAATCGGTCAAAATTTGCGTAGCATGAAAACGTCGCAAAGACCAAGTGTTGGAACGACCAAGCGTTAGCGCACCGAAACAGGTTACAAGGGGAAGTCTTGGTCATGTCCAACCGGCTGAAAGTCACGCCGAACGATCTCAGCGCATTCTGGATGCCGTTCACGGCAAACCGGCAGTTCAAGCAGGCGCCACGCATGTTCGTGTCCGCCAAGGACATGCACTACACCACCAGCGACGGCCGCAAGGTGCTCGACGGCACCGCCGGCCTCTGGTGCGTCAATGCCGGCCACTGCCGGCCGAAGATCACCGAAGCAATCCAGCATCAGGCCGCCGAACTCGACTATGCGCCGGCCTTCCAGATGGGCCACCCGATCGTGTTCGAGCTGGCCAACCGCCTGGTCGATATCGCGCCCAAGGGCATGGACCACGTCTTCTTCACCAATTCCGGGTCAGAGTCGGTCGATACCGCGCTTAAGATGGCGATCGCCTATCATCGCGTGCGGGGCGAGGGCGCGCGCACGCGCCTGATCGGCCGCGAGCGCGGCTATCACGGCGTCAATTTCGGCGGCATCTCGGTTGGCGGCATCGTCAGCAACCGCAAGATGTTCGGCACGCTGCTCGGCGGCGTGGATCACATGCCGCATACGCATCTGCCGGAGAAGAACGCCTTCTCCAAGGGCGTGCCGGAATATGGCGCGGAGCTTGCCAGCGAGCTGGAGCGCATCGTTACGCTGCATGACGCCTCGACCATCGCCGCCGTCATCGTCGAGCCGGTCGCCGGTTCCACCGGCGTCATCCTGCCGCCGAAGGGCTATCTGCAGAAGCTGCGCGAAATCTGCACCAAGCACGGCATCCTGCTGATCTTCGACGAGGTCATCACCGGGTTCGGCCGCCTTGGCGCGCCCTTCGCCGCCGACTATTTCGTCGTCACGCCCGACATCATGACCACCGCCAAGGGCGTCTCCAACGGCGTCATCCCGATGGGTGCGGTGTTCGTCAAGAAGGAAATCCACGACGCCTTCATGACCGGTCCCGAGCACATGATCGAGTTCTTCCACGGCTACACCTATTCGGGCAATCCGATCGCGTGTGCGGCGGCGCTCGGCACGCTCGACACCTACAAGGAAGAAGGCCTGCTCACCCGTGGCGAGGAACTCGCGCCTTACTGGGAAGATGCGCTGCATTCGCTGAAGGGCGAGCCGCATGTCATCGACATCAGGAACATCGGCCTGATCGGCGCGATCGAACTGGCGCCGATCGCCGGCAGCCCGACCAAGCGGGCCTTCTCGGCCTTCGTCAAGGCGTTCGAGCGCGGCGCCCTGATCCGCACCACCGGCGACATCATCGCGCTGTCGCCGCCGCTGATCATCACCAAGGGCCAGATCAACGAATTGATCGACCATGTGCGTGAAGTGCTAAGGGCGATAGATTGAAGCACTGGGCGCGGATATCCCTCCCCCTCGAGGGGAGGGTGGCCGCGAAGCGGTCGGGTGGGGTCGGTGCGACCGGGCGCCGACCTGTTCTTTTGCTGCGAGGCTGCCGCTGATGCCCCGTACCCGCGTGAGCTTCGAAATGCGCCAAAAGGCGCGCGCACTTCGAGTTCACGCGACTAAAGGTGAGAACCTGCTCTGGTATGAGCTGCGGGACCTGAAATCGGCTGGCATCAAGTTTCGCCGCCAGTGCCCGATAGGTCCCTATATCGTCGACTTTGCTTGTCTTGCCGTAAAGCTGATCGTCGAGGTCGATGGTGATCTGCACGAATACGAGAAGGGCAAACGGCACGATGCTGTTCGTGACGCTTATCTGCGCTCCCTAGGGTTTGACGTCTTTCGCGTTGATGAGCCCGATGTCATAAACAGCGCGTGGCATGTCGCGCAGGTGGTCAAGGAAAAGGTCGAGCGCGTCGCGGGCGACCCCACCCGACCGCTTCGCGGCCACCCTCCCCTCGAGGGGGAGGGGGACGCCGCGCAATTGGAGAGATTTTGAATGGCTGCACCCGGCGAGAATCTGCGAATCAATTCAGACCGTTTGTGGGATTCCATCATGGAGATGGCGAAGATCGGTCCCGGCATTGCCGGCGGCAACAATCGCCAGACCGTGACCGACGAGGACGGCGAGGGCCGGCATCTGTTCAAGCGCTGGTGCGAGGCCGCCGGGCTCGAAATGGGCCTCGATGAAATGGGCACCATGTTTGCCCGCCGCGAAGGCGCCGATCCCAGCCTGCCGCCGGTTTATGTCGGCAGCCATCTCGATACGCAGCCGACCGGCGGCAAGTATGACGGCGTGCTTGGAGTGCTCGGCGGACTGGAGATCATCCGCTCGCTCAACGACCTCGGCATCACGACCAGGCATCCGATCGTCGTCACCAACTGGACCAACGAGGAAGGCTCGCGCTTTGCCCCGGCGATGATGGCTTCCGGCGTTTTCGCCGGCGTGCTCGAGCAGGCGGACGTGTACCAGCACACCGACAAGCAGGGGAAAAAATTCGGCGAGGAGCTGGAGCGCATCGGCTGGAAGGGCACCGAGAAGGTCGGCGATCGCAAGATCCACGCCTTCTTCGAACTGCATATCGAGCAGGGGCCGATCCTCGAGGATGAAGGCATCGACATCGGCGTCGTCACCCACGGCCAAGGCTTGAAATGGCTGCAGGTGACGCTGACCGGCAAGGAGGCGCATACCGGCTCGACGCCGATGCCCAAGCGCCGCAATGCCGGGCTCGGCATGGCCCGGGTTATCGAACTGGTGCACGAAATCGCCATGGACTACCAGCCCGACGCCGTCGGCGCGGTCGGCCACATGGAAGTGTTTCCCAATTCACGCAACATCATCGCCGGGCGCACCGTATTCACCATCGACATCCGCTCGCCGGAGAAGGAGGTGCTCGACGCGATGGACGGCCGCATCCGCGAAGGCATCGACACGATCTGCGACGCGCTCGACATCGAATACGCCATCGAGCAGGTCGGCCATTTCGACCCGGTGACCTTCGACGCCGGCTGCGTCAACGCGATCCGCGATGCTGCCGACCGCCTCGGCTACACGCATCGCAACATCGTCTCCGGCGCCGGCCATGACGCCTGCTGGATCAACCGAGTCGCGCCGACCGCCATGGTGATGTGCCCCTGCGTGGATGGGTTGAGCCACAACGAGGCCGAGGAGATCACCAAGGAATGGGCTTCGGCCGGCGCCGACGTGCTGTTCCACGCGGTGGTGGAAACTGCGGGGATCGTGGCGTGAACTAGAAATCTGGGTTCAAACGACGCTCACAAGAAGCGCGACAAGAACAAGGGAACAAGAAAAATGACCAAAGTCATCCGAAACGGCACTATCGTCACCGCCGACCGCACCTGGAAGGCCGATGTGCTGATGCAGCACGGCAAGATTGTCGCCATCGGCTCCAACCTGCATGGCGACCATGAGTTCGACGCCACCGGCTGTTACATCATGCCGGGCGGCATCGATCCGCACACCCATCTCGAAATGCCGTTCATGGGCACCTATTCGGCCGACGATTTCGAGTCCGGCACGCGCGCCGCACTTTCGGGCGGCACGACGATGGTGGTCGATTTCTGCCTGCCGGCGCCGCAGCAATCGCTGCTCGAAGCCTTGCAGATGTGGGACAACAAGACCTCAAAGGCGTCCTGCGACTATTCTTTCCACATGGCGATCACCTGGTGGGGCAAGCAGGTGTTCGACGAGATGGCCACGGTCGTCGACAAGGGCATC
The DNA here is from genome assembly GCF_053848025.1 of Mesorhizobium sp. 128a. Classification (NCBI taxonomy): domain Bacteria; kingdom Pseudomonadati; phylum Pseudomonadota; class Alphaproteobacteria; order Hyphomicrobiales; family Phyllobacteriaceae; genus Mesorhizobium; species Mesorhizobium sp. 128a. Next base: position 86,681 of record NZ_JBSPKY010000009.1, read on the forward strand.
ACCTCGTTCAAACATTTCATGGCCTACAAAGGCGCGCTGATGGTCGACGACGACGAGATGTATGCGTCGTTCCAGCGCTGCGCCGATCTTGGCGCACTGCCGCTGGTGCATGCCGAGAATGGCGATGTGGTTGCAGCACTTTCGCAAAAGCTGCTCGCCGCCGGCAATAGCGGCCCCGAGGGCCATGCCTATTCGCGTCCGCCGGAAGTGGAGGGCGAGGCGACCAACCGCGCCATCATGATCGCCGACATGGCCGGCGTACCGCTCTATGTCGTGCATGTCTCCTGCGAGCAGAGCCACGAGGCGATCCGCCGGGCGCGGCAAAAGGGCATGCGGGTTTTCGGCGAGCCGCTGATCCAGCATCTGACGCTGGACGAGAGCGAGTATTTCGACAAGGACTGGGACCATGCGGCACGCCGCGTGATGAGCCCGCCCTTCCGCAACAAGTTGCATCAGGATTCGCTGTGGGCCGGCCTGCAGGCGGGATCGCTGCAGGTGGTGGCGACCGACCACTGCGCCTTCACCACCAAGCAGAAGCGTAACGGCGTCGGCGATTTCACCAAGATTCCGAACGGCACCGGCGGGCTCGAAGATCGTATGCCGGTACTGTGGACGAGAGGCGTCAACACTGGACGGCTGACGATGAACGAGTTCGTCGCGGTGACCTCGACCAACATCGCCAAGATCCTCAACATGTATCCGAAGAAGGGCGCCATCGTCGAAGGCGCCGATGCCGACATCGTGGTGTGGGACCCGAAGCGCAAGAAGAAGATCACTGCCAAGAAGCAGCAGTCCGTCATCGACTACAATGTTTTCGAAGGGTTCGAGGTGACCGGAACGCCGCGCTTCGTGTTTTCGCGTGGCGAATTGTCGATCGAGGAAGCCGAGATCAAGGCCAAGCCCGGCCATGGCGAGTTCGTCGCCCGCGAGCCGAATGCGGCCGTCAATCGGGCGCTGTCGACCTGGAAGGACATTACCGCGCCGCGCAAGGTGGAACGCACCGGCATTCCGGCGACAGGGGTTTGAGGTTGCGGAGCTCCGCAGCGCTCATCTCACTGGTCGTGGCGATCGTCATCGCCGGTCCCGCAACCGCGGCCGACAGGCTGCTCGGCTCTTGGGGCAACGACGCCGGCTGTGCCTTTGCGAAGGCCGGTTATCAGGACCGCGACGACTATATCGTGCTGACCGCGGAGGGCATCGAGACCTATGGCAGCGGCTGCCGGTTCGCGCAGCAATTGACGTCGGCTTCGGGTACGCAATCGCTTGGTGCGACCTGTTCCGCCGAAGGTGAGGCGGGGACGACGGCTGAAACCATTATGGTCACCAACAAGGGCGAGGATGGTTTCTTCGTGACCATTCCGGGCCTTGAAGAAATGGGGCCGTTGCAACCGTGTTCGTGACGTTGGGTGTTGGGGGAATGAGCATGCGTCGTTTTGGTTTGTCTGTTGCGATGCTTGTCGTTCTGGCCGGTCAGGCTTCGGCGGCGGGCATCGACCTGTCGAAGCCCTATGGCGACAAATATGGCTGCATCAACCGGAACGGCCAGGAAGTCGCCGCCGATCAGATGCTGCTTTTGACCGACGAGGCATTGGTCACCGCGGCCAGCGCCTGCACGTTCACGCAGAAGCAGGCGCAGGCCGACGGTTCGCTGGTGGTGACGGCAACATGTGAGGCAGAAGGCGAAGACGGACAGGAGCCGACCAAGTTCACCATCAAGCGCAGCGCCAAGAACGCAAAGAAGCTGACGATCACAGACGAGGACGGCAATGTGATGGGCGAAGTCTCGCGGTGCAAATGACGGCGAGTGCCTACCCCTTCAGATTAGGCGACCAGCGCATCCAGTTCCGGCAGCAGGACGACGCTTTCCTGTTCGTTGGGATCGGTGCGGGCGATGACCGCCGAGGACGGCGCGTTGCTCAGATTGGCCGGCAGATGCGGCACCCCGGCCGGGATGTAGAAGAGGTCACCGGCCTTGACGACGATGTGGTTCTCGAGCCGGTCGCCATACCAGGTGTGGACCTCGCCGGAAAGCACGTAGATCGCCGTCTCATGGCTTTCATGCAGATGCGCCTTGGCGCGGGCGCCGGGCGGCATGGTGAGCAGATGCATGCAGATGCCGGACGAGCCGACGGTTTCGGCGGCGATGCCGGCAAAATAGGTCAGTCCCTGCTTGCCTTCATAAGTGCTTTCAGGACGGATAAGGTGGCAGGTGGGTTTGGGCGACATCGGCAAGGCTCCGGGCGTCGATTGATGGGGATTGGACGAGTGGAAAACAACATCAATGCAAATGCAACGGCATTTCATCCTGCGCGCCAGAGGCTGCGAGAGGCAGGCTGCAGCCAATGACCGGAACCTCGCCAGCCGTCGTTTCGGCAAGCAAACTCGGCCTCACCTTCCAGACCAATGACGGTCCGGTACAGGCGCTCTCCAATGTCGACCTCACCATCGGCAAGGGTGAGTTCGTCTCCTTCATCGGCCCGTCCGGTTGCGGCAAGACCACCTTGCTGCGCGTCATCGCCGACCTGGAGAAGCCGACATCGGGAACCATTTCCGTCAATGGCATGACGCCGGAGCAGGCGCGCGAGAAACGCGCCTATGGTTACGTCTTCCAGGCGGCTGCCCTGTTCCCGTGGCGCACGATCGAGCGCAACGTGGCGCTGCCGCTGGAGATCATTGGCCTTTCCAGGACCGAGCAGGCCGAGCGCATCAAGCGCACGATGGAACTCGTCAACCTCTCCGGGTTCGAGAAGAAATACCCCTGGCAGCTTTCCGGCGGTATGCAGCAGCGTGCCTCGATCGCTCGCGCTCTCGCCTTCGACGCCGACCTGCTTTTGATGGACGAGCCGTTCGGAGCGCTGGACGAGATCGTGCGCGATCACCTCAATAAGCAATTGCTGGAATTGTGGGGACGCACCAACAAGACCATCTGCTTCGTCACCCACTCCATTCCCGAGGCCGTTTATCTTTCGACGCGCATCGTCGTCATGTCGCCACGCCCGGGCCGCGTCACCGATGTCATCGAATCGACGCTGCCCAGAGAGCGGCCGCTTCACATCCGCGAGACGCCGGAATTCCTGGCGATCGCAGCGCGCGTCCGCGATGGTCTGCACGCGGGGCACAGCTATGAAGATTGAGGCGGTGCGCTAGATGGACAGCTTCCGCGACAAGATCGTTCCAGTGACTTCGATCCTCGCTGGATTGATCGTGCTCTGGTACGTTTTCGCCGTCATCCTCAACACGCCGTTCCAGCGCGATCTCGACCGCCGTGCGAACGAAACACCCGGCACCGTCGAATTCATCGGCAAGACGCTGTCGCAGCCGAAGCCGACACTGCCGGCGCCGCATCAGGTGGCAGTGAATTTCTTCGAGAACACCTTTCTGCGGCCCATCACCTCGACCCGCAGCCTCGTCTACAACGCCTGGGTGACGCTGTCGTCGACGCTGCTCGGCTTTGCCTTCGGCACCGCGCTCGGCATCATCATTGCGGTCGGCATCGTCCATGTGGCGACGCTCGACCGCAGCCTGATGCCGTGGATCATCGCCTCGCAGACCATTCCGATCCTGGCGGTGGCGCCGATGATCATCGTCGTGCTGGGGGCAATCGGCATCAGCGGCCTGATCCCGAAGGCGATGATCTCGACCTATCTGTCGTTCTTCCCGGTGACGGTGGGTATGGTGAAAGGCCTGCGCTCGCCCGAACTTATGCATCTCGACCTGATGCATACCTACAATGCCAGTGTCGCGCAGACCTTCTGGAAGCTCCGCGTACCGGCCTCGGTGCCGTTCCTTTTCACCTCGATGAAGGTGGCGGTGGCAGCAAGCCTGGTCGGCGCCATTGTCGGCGAACTGCCGACCGGTGCCGTCGCCGGTATCGGCGCCAAGCTGCTCGCCGGCGCCTACTACAGCCAGTCCATCGATATCTGGTCAGCGCTGGTTGCCGGCTCGGTGGTGGCGGCGCTGCTGGTCATGGTGGTGGGCATAGCCGGGCGCCTCGTCGACCGCGCCATGGGCGGGAGGCCGGCATGAACTGGCTGAAGCCATCCTGGCAAGCGATGCTTGCCATTCTTCTGTGTCTTGTCGCTCTGGCGCTCGGCGCGATGTCGAAGCCGGAAGCGGCAGCCCTTGCAAATCCAATGGCCAGCTTCGACTACCCTTATTTCGGAATAAAAACCCCGATGATCGGCCTGGCCTTGCTGGCGGGGCTGATCTCGATGCTCAGGATTTCGTCGCTGGCGGAGGCCGTGGTGCTGTTTGTCGGCGCCCATCTCGTCGCCTGGATGCTGATCTCGGGCATTGCCGGTTTCGAAGGCACGGCATTGGCGCCGTTTTTCCTGTTGCTCGCCGCTGCCTGGCTGCTGGCCTGGCGCTGCGTGGCGGTGCTGTCGGGGCTTCGGCCGATGAAAAAAGGAATGCGGATGGCGCTGCGCCTGATCATCCCGGCGATCTTCGGCGCCTGGATCCTGATCATCTGGGAGGCGGTGACGCGCGGCGCCGGCATCCCCTTCATCCTTTTGCCGCCGCCGAGCGCCATCGGCGCGCGCATCGCCAGTTCACTGCCGGTGCTCGGCGCCGATGTCCGCCAGACCATCTTCAAGGCGGTGATCTTCGGCTATGTCGTCGGCAGCGGTGCGGGTTTTCTGGTGGCGATTGCGGCCGACCGCGTGCCGTTCCTGCGCCGCGGGCTCTTGCCGATCGGCAATATGGTCTCGGCGCTGCCGATCATCGGTGTGGCGCCGATCATGGTGATGTGGTTCGGCTTCGACTGGCCATCCAAGGCAGCCGTCGTCATCATCATGACCTTCTTCCCGATGCTGGTGAACACGGTCGCCGGCCTTGCCGCTTCCGGCCATATGGAACGCGACCTGATGCGCACCTATGCATCGAGCTACTGGCCGACGCTGTTGAAGCTCCGGCTGCCGGCCGCCGCGCCCTTCATCTTCAACGCGCTGAAGATCAACTCGACGCTGGCGCTGATCGGCGCCATCGTCGCCGAATTCTTCGGCACGCCGGTCGTCGGCATGGGCTTCCGCATCTCGACCGAGGTCGGGCGGATGAACATCGACATGGTCTGGGCCGAAATCGCAGTTGCAGCACTGGCGGGTTCGGTCTTTTATGGCGTGGTCGCTCTCATCGAAAGAGCTGTCACGTTTTGGCATCCCTCTGTCCGTGGTGGATAGGGCGGTGGGTTTGGTTGTTAACTTCAGAGGGTAAAAACATGAAAAGACTGATCATTCCGATGCTCGCCGGCGCGATGTCGCTGGCCGCGTTCCAGGCCATGGCCGCCGACAAGGTGACCTTGCAGCTGAAATGGGTCACACAGGCCCAGTTTGCCGGCTATTATGTCGCCAAGGCCAAGGGTTTCTATGAGGCCGAAGGCCTCGACGTCGACATCAAGCCGGGCGGTCCCGATATCGCGCCGGAGCAGGTGATTGCCGGCGGCGGTGCCGACGTCATCGTCGACTGGATGGGCGGTGCGCTGGCCGCGCGCGAAAAGGGCGTGCCGCTGGTCAACATCGCCCAGCCGTTCAAGAAGGCCGGCATGGAGCTGGTCTGCCCGAAGGATGGCCCGATCAAGACCGAAGCCGACTTCAAGGGCCATACGCTCGGCGTCTGGTTCTTCGGCAATGAATATCCGTTCTACGCCTGGATGAACAAGCTCGGCCTCAAGACCGAAGGCGGCGCCGATGGCGTCACCGTTCTGAAGCAGAGCTTCGACGTGCAGCCGCTGATCCAGAAGCAGGCCGACTGCATTTCGGTCATGACCTACAACGAGTACTGGCAGCTGATCGACGCCGGCTACAAGCCGGAACAGCTGACCGTGTTCAACTACTCGGCGATGGGCAACGACCTGCTCGAGGACGGGCTCTATGCCTCGGAAGATAAGCTCAAGGACCCGGCCTTCGAAGACAAGATGGTGCGTTTCGTGCGCGCCTCGATGAAGGGCTGGAAATACGCCGTCGACAACAATGACGAGGCCGCAGGCATCGTCATGGACGCCGGCGGCCAGGACGAGAACCACCAGAAGCGGATGATGAGCGAAGTCGCCAAGCTGATCGACAATGCCGACGGCAAGCTCGATCCGGCGACCTATGAGCGCACCGCCAAGGCGCTGCTCGACCAGAAGATCATCACCAAGGCGCCGGAAGGCGCCTACACAACGGCGATCACCGACAAGGCGATCAAATAAGCCTGGTTCGATAATTTCGAACTCGAGAGCGGCGCCTTCGACCAAGTGTCAAAGGCGCCGTTCCTTTATGGTGTTCATGACGAAGCTGGTTTCGATCGAGGCAACGCATTTCAGCCGCGCGATCTTTTCCTTGATGAAGCGCTCGTACTGTTCGAGGCTGCCGGTCACCACCTTCAGCACATAGTCGCGCGACCCGGTGACGAGGTGGCATTCCAGCACCTCTTCCCAGCCGCGGATCGCGTCCTCGAACATGACGATCTCGTCCTCGTTCTGGCGGCTGAGCCGGACGGTGGCGATGGCGACCATGCTCCAGCCGAAGGCGGCCGGATCGACCAGTGTCGTGTACCCTCTGATAATGCCGGCTTCCTCCAGCCGGCGCACCCGGCGGAGGCAAGGCGAAGGCGACAGACCGATGCGTTCGGCAAGCTCGTTGTTGGTGATGCGGGCGTCGGCCTGCAGTTCGCGCAGGATTTTAAGGTCAAAATCGTCGGCTATCTTCTGCTGCACTTTTATCGTCCCTCGGCAATTTGTTGCTCATATGCATTCATGTGGGGCCGAAAATAGCAAGGACTGCGCGATGGGGATCGCATAAATTGCCCCGCGAGGCTCCTCCAGAACGCAGGAAAAACCATGACCGCGCCGCGCCCGTCGAAAACCCACATCGGCAACCACAAGCTCCATCCCGAGACGCTGATGCTGAGCTATGGCTTTGATCCGCAGCTTTCGGAGGGCGCCGTCAAGCCGCCGGTGTTCCTGACCTCGACCTTCGTGTTCAAGTCGGCGGAAGAGGGGCGCGATTTCTTCGACTACACCTCCGGCCGCAAGGAGCCGCCGAGCGGCACGGCGTCCGGTCTGGTCTATTCGCGCTTCAACCATCCCAACTCAGAGATCGTCGAGGACCGGCTGGCGGTCTATGAGGGGACCGACGCCTGCATCCTGTTTTCGTCAGGCATGTCGGCGATCGCCACCACGCTGCTTGCCTATGCCCGTCCGGGCGATGTCATCCTGCATTCGCAGCCGCTTTACGGCGGCACCGAGACGCTTTTGACGCGCACGCTGTCCGGCTTCGGCATCGGCGCTGTCGGCTTTGCCGATGGCGTCGACGAGAAGGCGGTGCGGGCGGTTGCCGATGCTGCCGTGGCGAAGGGGCGCGTCTCGGTCATCCTGATCGAAACCCCGTCAAATCCGACCAACAGCCTGGTCGACATCGCGCTGATCAGGAAGATCGCCGACGAAATAGGGTCGAGCCAAGGATCGACGCCGATCGTCGTCTGCGACAACACCCTGCTCGGCCCGGTGTTTCAGCGGCCGATCGAACATGGCGCCGATGTCTCGGTCTATTCGCTGACCAAATATGTCGGCGGGCATTCCGACCTGATCGCCGGTGCAGCCATGGGCAGCAAGGCGATGACCAAGCCGATCAAGGCGCTGCGCGGCGCCATCGGCACGCAGCTAGACCCGCATTCCTGCTGGATGCTCGGCCGTTCGCTGGAGACGCTGTCGATCCGCATGGAGCGGGCCAACGACAATGCGCGCCTGGTGGCCGAATTCCTGCGCGACCATGCGAAGGTCGAGAAGGTGCATTACCTGCCGTTCCTCGGTGAGGATACCGCTGCCGGCCGCGCCTACAAGGCGCAGTGTAGCGGCGCCGGCTCGACATTCTCTTTCGATATCAGGGGCGGGCAGAAGGCAGCCTTCGCCTTTCTCAACGGGCTGCAGATCTTCAAGCTGGCGGTCAGCCTCGGCGGCACGGAATCACTCGCCAGCCATCCGGCGGCCATGACCCATTCCGGCATCCCCTTCGACGTGCGCCAACGCATCGGCGTGCTGGAGACCACGGTCAGGCTGTCGATCGGCGTCGAGCACCCGGACGATTTGATCGCCGACCTGACGCAGGCGCTGGCCGGCGCCTGATTGGCTTTTCGGAAATCCAAAAAAGGGCGGGTGACTGCCCTTTCTTGGTGCGGCCGGTAACATCTGCGTGTGCCGGGATACATTGCCTCGTTCAGCCGTTGCAGGGAAGCATCCGTGCGCCGGGGAGCCGTACGGGATGCTGCAATCAACGGAGGTTCTTCATGCGCATCCTATCGTTGCCGATGCTTTCGGCGCTCGCCGTTTCGACCGCCTTCCTGCTCGCATCGCCGGCCATGGCCGATGTTGTGAAGTACAAGGCGACTCTCGATGGCGGTCAGCAGAACCCACCTGTAACCACCAAGGGCAAGGGGACCGCAACATTCACCTTCGACACCGCCAAGAAGAAGCTCAGCTGGAACGTCAAATATTCCGGCCTCAGCGGGCCTGCGACGGCCGCCCACATTCACGGCCCGGCCGCGATGGGCGAAAATGCCGGGCCTGTGATCCCGTTCAAGAAGCTCAAGAGCCCCATCAAGGGTTCGGAGACGTTGACCGACGCGCAGGCTGCCGATCTGGAGGCCGGCAAATACTACGTTAACGTCCACACCGCCGCCAACAAGGACGGCGAAATCCGCGGCCAGATCGAAGCTGTGAAGTAGCGCAACGAGGCCGACAAACGGGGCGGTCGACCGCCCATTTTTCGTCAGGCCTTGTCGCGGATCTGCGTCATCGTCCGGGTTGGTGTGATCGCCTCGGGATCGAGCCTGATCTCGACGATCGCCGGCTTGCCGCTGGCCCGTGCGCGTTCGAAGGCGGGCGCGAAATCGGTCGTCGTCTCCACGGTCTCGCCATGGCCGCCATAGGCGCGGGCAAGGGCGGCAAAGTCAGGGTTCTTCAGATCTGTAGCGACGACGCGGCCGGGATAGTCGCGCTCCTGGTGCATGCGGATGGTGCCGTAAATGCCGTTGTTGACGACGATGACGATGATCGGCAGGTCATACTGGACGGCGGTCGCAAATTCCTGGCCGTTCATCAGGAAGCAGCCGTCGCCGGCAAAGGCGATCACGGTGCGGTCCGGATAGAGAGCCTTGGCCGCGACTGCGGCCGGGGTGCCGTAGCCCATCGAGCCGGAGGTGGGCGCGCCTTGCGTGGCAAAGCGGCGGAAGCGGTGGAAGCGATGGACCCAGGTGGCGTAGTTGCCGGCGCCGTTGGTCAGAATGGCGTCGTCGGGCAGCATCTTTTCCAGGTAATTCATGATCGGTCCCATCTGGACCGGGCCAGGGCCGCTTTCCGGCGGCGTCGACCAGTCGAGATAGGCGGCGTGCAGCTTGGCTGTCTCATCGGCCCAGGCTGGCGCGGAGGCCGGCTTGCGCTTGGCAAAGGCTTCGACGAAGGCAGATGGTGAAGCGTTGATCGCCAGCGTCGGCCGGTAGACGCGGCCGAGTTCACCGGCATCGGCATGGACATGCACCAGCGTCTGGTCGGGATAGGGGCTCTTCAGCAGCGTGTAGTCGGAAGAGGGCATCTCGCCCATGCGGCCGCCGATCAGCAGCACCAGGTCGGCCTGCCCGATCGCCGTCGCCAGCTTCGGGTTGATGCCGATGCCGACATCGCCGGCATAGTTCGGGTGGAGATGATCGAACAGCATCTGGCGGCGGAAGGAACAGCCGACCGGCAGCGACCAGGCTTCGGCGATCGCACGCATGCGTGCCACTGCTTCCTCGTCCCAGCGAGTGCCGCCCAGGATGACGAAAGGACGCCTGGCTTTGCCGAGCAGTTTCTCCAGCGCGTCGAGTTCGGCTTCGCCGGGGCGGGTTTCGACAGGTGTGTGCGGCAAGGCCGCGGGCGCTTCGACGACGCTGGTCAGCATGTCCTCGGGCAGCGAGATGACGACGGGACCGGGACGGCCTGAGGTTGCCACCGCAAAGGCTCGGGTGACGAATTCGGGGATGCGCGCGGCATCATCGATCTCGACCACCCATTTGGCGATGTCGCCGAAGAACCGCTTGTAATCCACCTCCTGGAACGCCTCGCGCTCCTTGGCGTGGCTGGCGACCTGACCGATGAACAGGATCACGGGGACCGAATCCTGCATAGCGATGTGAATGCCGGCCGATGCGTTGGTGGCGCCGGGGCCGCGGGTGACGAAACAGATGCCGGGCTTGCCGGTCAGCCGCCCCTGGCAATCGGCCATCATCGCAGCACCGCCTTCCTGGCGGCAGACGATGGTACGGATCGGCGAGTCATGCAGCGCGTCAAGCACCGCGAGATAGGATTCGCCCGGCACGCAAAAGATGCGATCGATGCCGTTCGCTTCCAGCGCGTCGACGATCAGTTGTCCGCCGGTCTTCATTTCGCTGATCTCTCCAGTTCGGCAAGGATTTCTTCGGTGTGTTCGCCAAGGCGCGGCGAGGGGCGCTCATAGACCAGCGGCGTGCCGGACATCACCATCGGCGCGCGCACCGACGGCAGACGATTGCCGTGGCCGTCGTCAAGGTCGAGGCGCATGCCGCGCGCGATGGTCTGCGGATCGGCAAACATCTGGCCGATATTGTTGATCGGGCTCGCCGGCACGCTTGCCGCTTCGAGCTTCGCCAGCAGCGGATCGCGATCCCAGTTCTTCAACGTTTCGATCATATGCTCGCGCAATTTCGCCCGGTTGGCGACACGGGCCGGGTTGGTGGCGAAATCGGGATTCGCTGGGAGATGGTCGAGACCAACAGCGGCACAGAATTTGCCGAACTGGCCGTCATTGCCGACCGCCAGGATGATGTGGCCGTCCCTGACCGGCACGACCTCATAAGGGGCGATGTTCATATGCGCATTGCCCATCTGCACCGGCGACTTGCCGGAGACGAGGTAGTTGAGGTTCTGGTTGCCGAGCGCCGAGATCTGGGTGTCGAACAGCGCCATGTCGATATGCTGGCCTTCGCCGGTCTTTTCGGCATGGCGAAGCGCTGCCTGGATGGCGATCACCGAATAGAGGCCGGTGAAAATGTCCGAGATGGCAACGCCGGCCTTTTGCGGCTCGCGTCCGGCCTCGCCGGTGATCGACATCATGCCGGCCATGGCCTGGATGATGAAATCATAGCCCGCGCGTGGCGCATAGGGCCCGTCCTGACCGAAGCCGGTGATCGAGCAATAGACAAGGCGCGGGTTGATCGCCTTCAGGCTCTCGAAGTCAAGGCCATACTTCTTCAGGCCGCCGAGCTTGAAGTTTTCGATCAGTACGTCGGCCGTGGCGACCAGCCGGCGCACTGTCTCCGCTCCTTCGGGCGTCGAGAAATCAACCGCGATGGAACGCTTGCCGCGATTGCAGGAATGGTAATAGGCGGCCGACAGGTTTTCGCCGTCATGACTCATGACGAAGGGCGGGCCCCATTTGCGGGTGTCGTCGCCGCCATCGGGGCTCTCGACCTTGATGACATCGGCGCCGAGATCGGCCAGCAATTGTCCTGCCCATGGGCCGGCCAAGATGCGGGCAAGTTCGACGACGCGGACGCCTTTCAGCGGAGGTTCAGCCATAAATCACCAAAACGGGTCGGAACCGCAGCCTCTATCAATCCGAGATGCCGCTGTCACGGGCCTTGCGCTGGGCCAGCGATGTCAGGGTTTCAACACGCCATCGGCCCAGGCGGCAAAATCCTCCATGATGAGGTCGCGGTTCACCTCGTTCAGGCTTTCGTGGCGGGTGTCGGCGTAAACCTTTGAAGCCAGATTCGAAAAGCCCATCGCGCGCATGCGTTTGGCGAGATGATCGATGCCCTTGCCATAGTCTGAAGCCGGGTCCTTCTCGCCGCCGACGATGCTGACGGGGAGGTCGCGCCGGACGCCGGCAAAGCCGGAATCCTTGCCGCCGTTCTGCGCCATCTGGACGACATCGCGCCACATCGAGATCGAGGCGTCCCAGCCGCAGAGCGGATCGGCGATGTATTTGGCCACTTCCGCTTCGTCGCGCGACAGCCAGTCGAACAGCGTCTTGTGGTTGGGCACCGCCTTGCCCCAGGCCTGGAAGGTCAGCCGGGGCAAGATGCGCGAGGGGACGTCGGAGCCTAGCCTGAATCGCTCATAAGCCAGGATGGCTAGCGCAAGCTGACCAAGCAGACCTTGCGAGAAATTGCCGTTCCAGATCGCGGCGGCGTGCACCCGTGGCGAGTGCGCCAGGAGGTAATTGAGCGCCACCGAAGCACCCATCGAATGGCCGAACAGGATGACCGGCAGGCCGGGCTGCTCCTTGGCGATCAAATCGTGGACTGCGTCGACATCGGCGATCACCTTGGCCTGGCCGCCTGTGCCAGCGAACCTGCCGAGCGGGGCATCGGGCGCCTTGGTCGCGCCGTGGCCGCGATGGTCCTGGACGTAGACATGAAAGCCACGCGGCGACAGGTAATCGGCGAAGCGGGCGTAGCGCGCGGCGTGTTCGGCCAGGCCGTGGTTGATCTGGACGACCGCGCGCGGGCTACCCTCTGCGTGCTTCACGTAAAGGTTGAGCGCCGCCCCGGTCGGTGAGGCCAGCGTCGTCTGCTTGTCAAATGCCATGTCTCGCTCCCTCAATGACTGTTGGGCGACGGCGGGAGCGACGTCAAGGGGAGGTTGGGAAGCGCCAAGCCGCACCTTGTGGACATTGTTTTTTTGCGGCCGGCGAAAGAAATCGTAATTCTGACATGTCGTACGTTTCTAGCTTGCGCCATGACACACTAGGAGTGCTGGAATGCGGATATCGGCAATAGTGGCTGCGGTGTTTGTTGCGCTGGCCGGCGCGGGCGCTGCGCGAGCCGACGTGAAGATGAGCGGCTCCTTCGTAGCCGATGCCGCATGTCCGGCAACGCAGGCGATCAAGAGCGGCAAGAACCCGGGCAATATCGCGACCGCAGCCGGACAGAGCTACGACCTCCTGGCCGGCAACAAGGATACGCCGACGCATTACCTCATCCGCGTTCCCGGCGCCGATCCGGAGCGTCGCTGGGTCAAGATCAGCTGTGGCCATGTTACCGGTGGCAGCGCGTCGGCCCAGCCGGCCGCACCAGCCGATCAGGGCAAACCTGCGGCTTCGGGAAAGCCTGAATATGTCTTTGCGCTGAGCTGGCAGCCGGCCTTCTGCGAAACCAAGTCGAGCAAGCCGGAATGCCAGGCGCAGACGGCGGGCGGTTTCGACGCGTCGCATTTTACCTTGCACGGCCTGTGGCCGCAGCCGAACGGCAATTTCTATTGCCAGGTACCGGCGAGCGACAAGGCCAATGACAATCCGGCTCATTGGGCAGACCTGCCGCCGGTCGATCTCGATGCCAACACGCGCGCCGAGCTTGACCAGGTGATGCCGGGCACGGCGTCCAAGCTCGAACGGCATGAGTGGATCAAGCATGGCACCTGCTACGGCAAGAGCCAGCAGGAGTATTTTGCCGAGGCGTTGAACCTCATGCGGGCGGTGAATGCCTCGCCGGTGCGCGAGCTTTTCACCAAGAATGTGGGCAAGCAGCTGACCTCGGACCAGATCCGCAACGCTTTCGACAGCGCCTTCGGCGCCGGCGCCGGCGCGCGGGTGCGCGTGTCCTGCCTGGTCGATCCGTCAAGCGGCAGACGGCTGATCGGCGAGCTCACGCTCGGCCTGACCGGCCCGATCGGCCCGGACAGTTCGCTGGGCAATCTGATGCTCGCCTCGGCGCCGACGACCAAGGCCGGCTGCCCGAAGGGCTCGGTCGATGCGGCCGGGTTCCAGTAGGATTTCCGTCTGTCGCCTCGCAGCGACGCGGTGATAAGGTCTGGACGCATTTCATTCGGCGGGGGGCGATAAGCGGCATGACATCAGGCGCACTGGCGCGGCTGGCTTTCTGGGCCAGGGGAATGATTGCAATCCAGGACGGCCGCATGGAATGGCCGGGCTTTTCCTATACCGATGCCGAGTGGGCGCGCATGCGCGTGCTCGCCGCGCCGATCGGGGCCGGCCGCTACCAACTGTTCACTTGGGTCAATGCCGCGATCTTCATCGCCATCGCCGCGCTCGGCATCGTCTGTGTCTTCCTGCCGCTGGCAACCCTCTTGTTTCCAGTGCCGGCCGAGACCAGCGCGCTGAAATTCTCAGCTCTGCTGGCGGCATGCGCTTTCCTCATCATCGGACTTGGCCTGCCAATCTCAATGCGCCTGTCCAGCGCGCTCATGGCCTCCAAGGACATGCGCGCCGGCCTTGTCACCGAGGCCGGCGACGATGCGCTGGCGGCGAAAGTGTCCTGGCAGGTCAACCGCATCATGCTGGTCATGTGCGGCCTGCTGGTGCCGGGCATCCTGCTGTTCATCGCGTACGATATCGATGCCGGTCCGATCATCACCACGCTGAAATGGCTGGCGATCGCAGTGATGGGCGTTTCGGTTGCGGTCAGCGCGGTGCAGCAGCGCAAGCGGAGCCAATAGGCGCCAGTGCTTCAGCCGCTTATGCCGCGTCCGCGGTGTGAGTGTCCGCGCGGCCTGCGATCGATCCTGTTTTGACGCTGAAGAGTTAACCGGCGATTTCAGCGCGCCCTGCGACCGGCGGAAAACTTAACGTGCGGTGTACGCCCGGCTTGAAATGGCAAAAGCGATTGCCGTTCGGCCCGGCATCGCCTACATAGCGCCCAACCTCCATTCAATCCGACATTTTCGGTCAACTGTCAGGGAAAGCGCGCGTGGCTCGCCAGTTCATCTATCACATGTCCGGCCTGTCCAAGGCCTATGGCACCAAGAAGGTGCTCGATAACGTTCATCTGTCATTCTATCCGGATGCCAAGATCGGCATTCTCGGGCCTAACGGCTCGGGTAAGTCGACCATCCTGCGCATCATGGCCGGGCTCGACAAGGAGTTCCAGGGCGAGGCCTGGCTGGCCGAGGGTGCTACTGTCGGCTATCTCGCGCAGGAGCCGCATCTCGACCCGAACAAGACCGTGATGGAAAACGTCATGGAAGGCGTCGCCCGGAAGACCGCCATCATCGAGCGCTACAACGAACTGATGATGAACTATTCCGACGAGACGGCGGACGAGTCCGGCAAGCTCCAGGATGAGATGGACCGGTTGAACCTGTGGGATCTCGAACAGCAGGTCGAGATGGCGATGGACGCGCTGCAGTGCCCGCCAGGCGATTCCGAAGTGACCAACCTGTCGGGCGGCGAGCGCCGCCGCGTCGCGCTTTGCCAGCTGCTGCTGCGCCAGCCCGACCTTCTACTGCTCGACGAACCGACCAACCATCTCGACGCCGAGACCACGGCGTGGCTGGAAAAGCACCTTCGCGACTATCCTGGCTCGGTGCTGATCATCACCCACGACCGCTACTTCCTCGACAATGTCACCGGCTGGATCCTCGAACTCGATCGCGGCCGCGGCATTCCTTACGAGGGCAACTACACCAAATATCTCGACGCCAAGGCCAAGCGCCTGATTCAGGAAGGCCGCGAGGACGACGCCCGCCAGAAGTCGATCTGGCGCGAGCGCGAGTGGATCCAGTCCTCGCCCAAGGCACGCCAGACCAAGTCCAAGGCGCGTATCAAAGCGTACGAGGAATTGGTCGAGCAGTCGCAGAACCGCAAGCCGACCGACACGCAGATCGTCATCCCGTCGAGCGAGCGTCTCGGCAATGTCGTCATCGAGGTCGAGGGGCTCAACAAGGGCTTTGGCGACGAGCTTCTGATCGAGAACCTGTCATTCAGGCTGCCGCCCGGCGGCATTGTCGGAGTCATCGGCCCGAACGGCGCCGGCAAGACGACGCTGTTCAAGACGTTCACCGGCCAGGAAAAGCCGGATGCAGGGACGGTGCGTATCGGCGAGACCGTCAAGCTCGGCTATGTCGACCAGAGCCGGGACGCGCTCGATGGGAACAAGACGGTGTGGGAGGAGATTTCAGGCGGCGCCGAGATCATCAAGCTCGGCAAGCACGAGGTCAACAGCCGCGCCTATTGCTCGTCCTTCAACTTCCGTGGCGGTGACCAGCAGCAGAAGGTCGGCAATCTCTCGGGCGGCCAGCGCAACCGTGTGCATTTGGCCAAGATGCTGAAGGGTGGCGGCAATGTGCTGCTGCTCGACGAACCGACCAACGACCTCGACACCGAAACACTGGGCGCGCTGGAAGACGCGCTCGAAGCCTATGCCGGCTGCGCTGTCATCATCAGCCACGACCGCATGTTCCTCGACCGCATGGCCACCCACATGCTGGCCTTCGAGGGCGACGCGCATGTCGAATGGTTCGAAGGCAATTTCGAGGAATATGAGAAGGACAAGCTGCGGCGCCTGGGTGCGGAAGCAGCGGCGCCTCACCGCATGACCCACAAGCGTCTGACGCGGTAAGGGATACAGCGGGCGGCGGGTTCTCAAAGCGATATGAGGAGCTCAAATGGCTGATTGGTCCGCCGCCCAATATCTGAAGTTCGAGGATGAGCGCACGCGCCCAGCGCGTGATCTCGTAGCGCAGGTGCCGGTGGATTTCCCGCGCCGGGTGGTCGACATCGGCTGCGGGCCGGGCAACTCGACCGAGTTGCTGGTCGAGCGCTGGCCGGATGCCGAGGTCAGTGGCTTCGACACTTCGCCCGACATGATCGAAAAGGCGCGGGCGCGCCTGCCCAGCGTCAACTTCGACCTTGCGGATGCCTCGACATGGCAGCCGGACGAGCCGGTCAACGTCATCTTCGCCAATGCGGTGTTCCAGTGGCTGCCCACCCATCCGGCTGTCTTCCAGCGGCTGATGGGCTTTCTCGCGCCCGGCGGCGCGCTGGCTGTCCAGATGCCCGACAATCTGCTTGAACCGTCGCATCAGCTGATGCGCGAGACCGCGGCCGAAATGCCGTTCACTGCCAAGATGGCGGGGGCTGCGCGCGGACCATTGCCGCCAGCATCGTTCTACTATGATCTGTTGTCGCCGCTCTCCGACCGGGTGGATATCTGGCATACGGCCTACAATCATCCGCTTGATGACGCCGAGGCGATCGTCGAATGGGTGAAGTCGACCGGGTTGAAGCCCTTTCTCGATCCGCTGGACACGGACGAGCGCAAGATTTTCCTCGGCAGCTACACCGCCAAGATAAAACAGGCCTATCCGAAGACCGCAAACGGCAAGGTGCTGCTGCGCTTCCCGCGCATTTTCATCGTCGCCAAGCTGGCCAGTTAATACTTTGGCGAACGCCTCCAATGCGCACGGCTTAAGCCGGCGTAAACCGGCCGGGTGAGAAAAGTGTTGCGCCGAGCCTTTTCGTCGCCCACATGAGAACGACAACGCCTGCGCATGGACGGACTGGATATGCATCGCGTCATCATCAGCGGCATCGGCGTTGAAATCCCTGAAGCCAAGATCACCAATGAAGAACTGGTCGCCAGCTTCAATGCCTGGGTCGACGCCGAGAATGCGCGACGCGAGGTTTCGGGCGAGACGCTGCTGCAGAAATCCGACAGCGCCTTCATCGTGCACGCCTCGGGCGTCCAGACCCGTCATGTCATCGAGCGGGAAGGCATTCTCGATCCGACCCGGATGGCGCCGCGCATCCCGGCGCGGCCCGACGATGCGCTGTCGCTGCAGGCCGAGTTCGGCGTCGCCTCGGCGAAAAAGGCGCTCGACCATGCCGGCCTGAAGCCGTCCGACATCGATCTAGTGATCTGCTCGGCCTCGCACCAGCAGCGCCCATATCCGGCAATCGCCATCGAAATGCAGGAGGCGCTGGGCACCAACGGCGCCGGTTTCGATATGGGCCTTGGCTGTTCGTCGGCGGCCGCCGCTCTGCACATCGCGGTCAATCTGGTGCGCACGGGCGCGCACAAGCGGGTGCTGGTGGTTACCCCGGAGATCATCACCGGTCATCTCAATTTCCGCGACCGGCAGACGCATTTCATCTTCGGCGACGCGTCCGTGACGATGGTGGTCGAGGGTTTGGCCAAGGGCGAGAAGCGGCCGGGGCGCTTCGAGGTGCTGGACACGCGCACCTGGACGCAGATGTCGAACAATATCCGTACCAATCTGGGCTACCACACCCGCACCGCCCAGGACGACCCCTACATGATCAACCTCGAGGGCAATCTGATCAAGCAGGTCGGCAACAAGGTGTTCAAGGAAGTCACCGTCGCCGGCCACAAATTCATTGTCGAGTTCCTGGCCGAGCACGGGCTGACGCCGCATGCCGTCCGGCGCTTCTGGCTGCATCAGGCCAATGCGCGGATGAACGCCATGATCCTGAAGCTGGCTTTCGGGCATGAGGTCGACCATGACCGTGCGCCAATGGTGCTGGAGCGGCTCGGCAACACCGCCGGCGCCGGCGCCATCATCGCGCTGTCGGAAAACCACGCTGACATGAAGCCTGGCGATTTCGGCGTGCTGTGCGCGTTTGGCGCCGGTTATTCGATTGGTGGCGCGCTGTTGCGGATGTTGTAATCAGGCTGGCGCGAACGGCACCAGCATTGGCACCCGTCGAACATAATCGTCATAGGCACTACCCAGTTCGCCGCGCAGAAAGCGCTCCTCAAGCCTTGCCTTGACGATGATGCCGATGGTGAGAAAGGCCGCGCCGGCGATGCCCCAGACCGTGCCTTTGGCCGCCATGGTGGCCAGGATCGCCAAGAGCAGTCCGGTATAGATCGGATGGCGGACCATTCCGTAGGGACCGGTATCGACGACACGATGTTCGGCCTTGGCCGTCACCGAAGCCGACCAGAGACGGCCGAGATGAAGCCGCGCCCACCAGGCGAACAAAAGGCCAATGGCGATGAGCCCCGCGCAGATCCACGCTTCGGCAAGGGTCGGAAACCAGAACCTCAGCCGGCCGGCATAGCCATGCGCGGGAATGAACAGCAGCACCGCGCCGAGCAACCACAAAGCGCGATAGCGAAGCTCCGCCTGGATGCCGGCGCGCTTTTTCACCGGATCGGACCAGAAGGCGGCTAGAAACCAGGACACGACCCAGATCAGCCAGAGCAATGTGATTGCCGTCCCGGGGCGCATGGGAGATCTCCAGACTTCTCTCACCATGAAGCCGGTGCAGCACGGCGGCATTGCGGCGCAATGCGCAACTGGTTCCCTTTTTCAGGTAAGAAGATCGTGATCCGCGCTCATTGGCCGGAGAACATCCACTGCACTCCAAAGGCGTCGACCAGCATGCCGAAACTGCTTCCCCAATATTGCCTCGCCAAAGCCACGGTGATGCGGCCGCCTGCGGCCATGCGGTCGAAAAGCTCGCGCATTTTGGCCGGGTCGTCGAACTCCAGCATCAAAGCGGAGCCTTTCATCGGCTCCGCATCATCATTGTCGGACGCGTGAAACACCACGCCCGGACCTTCGAAGCGCGCATGCAGGACGTTTCCGCGCATGGCTTCTGTGCGCACCGGCATGCCGTTGTCACCCCAGCGCAGCAGGATGGTTGCCCGGCCAAGACCGCATTGTTCGTAGAAGGCCAGTGCCAGTTCGCAATTGGTGGTGAAGAACAGCGAAGGGGAGAGCCGCATCGGCTGGTTCCTGTTCGATGGCGTTTTGCCGTATCACTGCGCGGCCGTGGCAGCTGCAGCGATGAGGGCTTCACCCGTATACTGCCTGTCGCCGATACCCCAGCCGCCGTCGGGCGCGTTGACGATGTTGATCCAGGTGTTTTCGGGCCTGTGACCGGGCACGCAGAGCTCGGCAACTACAGCGGCGGCAGCGGCAATGAAGGCCTTGCGGGCATCGACAGACGAAAGGCCGATGTTGGGCAGTTTCAACTCGACCATGACGACAGGTCGATTGGCGCCGCCGGCGTAGATGTGGTGCGGCGGAAGGATATGGACCGTGCCACCGACAATCTCGGTGAAGAACGCATTGCCGGTGGCGCCAGAGGCTTCGATGAGAGCGGCGCTGAGACGCGGCAGGATCTCGTGCTCTCCCGCCGGGGTCAGTACGCCATGCGGTGCGGTTACGGTGATGGGCATTTTCTATCCTCTCCTGGTATCGCATGGCCCTGCAGTTGCTGCTTGCCATGTTTCGTATCGATTGTTACGTTATGCGGAGAAGCTGAGTCAATAGGTTTCGTATCGATCGCTATGGATAATTTGGAAAAGCAGCGCGGCGGTCGGCCACGCGCCTTCGATCCCGACCGGGCACTGGATGCGGCGATGCATCTGTTTTGGGAGCATGGCTATGAGGCGACGTCGCTCACCATGCTGCGCGAGGCGATGGGGCTGACGCCGCCACAGATCTACAACGCCTTCACCGACAAGGAGACTTTGTTCCGCATGGCGCTTGAGCGCTACCACCAGACCGAGATCGGCTTTGCGCTGGAAGCGCTGAGCGCCCCGGTTTCGACGGGGGAGGCGATCCGGCGGTTGCTGCTCGGGGCGGCGGCGGCCTATTCCAGGCCCGGCAAGCCCGGCGGCTGCCTGTTCGTCAGCGGCGCGCTGGCAGCCTCACCACAGGCGCAGGCCATTGCCGATGAGCTCAAGACCTATCGCAAGGCGAGCGAAGCGGCGATCGCGGGACGGCTGGCGCAGGGCAAGGCAAAAGGTGACTTGCCGGAAGGAATTTCCGTCGAGGGCTTCGCCAAATACCTGGCCGGGACCATGAACGGCATGTCGATCCAGGCGCGGGACGGCGCTTCGGTGGAAGAGTTGCGCGCTTTGGCCGAGACCGCTCTTGCGGCCTTGCCGCTCGAGAGGCAAAACCACGGGCATGATTCAGAGACAGAACGCCACGCCGGATCTCTTCCCCGAGGCTGAGAGGCCGGTCGAAATCATTCCTGCCAAGAAGCTTTCCGCCAAAGTGGCGGCGCTCTACGTCGC
Organism: Mesorhizobium sp. 128a; assembly: GCF_053848025.1. Lineage (NCBI taxonomy): Bacteria > Pseudomonadati > Pseudomonadota > Alphaproteobacteria > Hyphomicrobiales > Phyllobacteriaceae > Mesorhizobium > Mesorhizobium sp. 128a. The sequence goes on from NZ_JBSPKY010000009.1 coordinate 107,465, forward strand.
GCCGTCAGATCATTTCCAGACGCGCCTGGTGGAAGAGTTGCGGCTAGGTTTCGACGGTATCGACGGCGACTTCCACGCCGGCGCCACGCGCCGTTCCGGCGGGCGCGAACCCTGGTATCCGCGTGGCACCGAAATGCGCAACGAACGGCAGATATCGATCGTGGCGGCGGACGAGCTCGCCATCGTCGCCGAACGGATGGGCCTCGCCGAAATCAAGCCGGAATGGATCGGCGCCAATCTTTCTATGGAAGGCGTGCCGCATCTGTCGATGCTGCCGTCAGGCACGCTGTTGTTCTTCAGGGATGGGGTGACGATCAAGGTCGATGCGCAGAACGGACCGTGCCGCCTTGCCGGACGTTCGATTGCCGAAAATGCCGGCATGGCCGATCGCGAGGCCGGCGCGCTGGCCTTCCCCAAGGCGGCGAAGCGGCTGCGCGGCCTGGTTGCCTGGGTCGAGAAACCGGGTTGTATTACTACAGGGGAAGAGATTTCGGTGCGCGTGCCCGAGCAGTGGATTTATCGGGCCTAAGTATCGCTCAGGGAGGGGCTGCGCCGCCAAGGCGACGCAGCCCATCTCTAGACGCGTTCAAGCTGCCTTGCGGTTCTTCTTCGCGCCCTGCGCTTCGACCGAAACGTGGTCCCACTTTTCCCAAAGCGCGATGCGGTTGGCGTATTCCTGCTTGATCATTGGCAGGCCGCCGTCGCCGAAGAACACGCGCAGCGGCGGCTCCGCGGCATCGACGATTTCGAGCATCGCCGGTCCGGTGGCCTCGGGGTCACCGGCCACGGCGCGGCTTCGGCGCTCGGCCATTGCGGCACGGGCAGGCGCGTAGGCCTCGATCGGCTTGGAGACCTTGGCCGAGGCGCCGGACCAGTCGGTGGAGAAGCCGCCCGGCTCGACCAGCGTGACGTGGATGCCGAACTCGGCAACTTCCAGGCTAAGCGACTGGCTGAAGGCTTCGAGCGCCCATTTCGAGGCGTGGTAGAGGCCGAGCGAGGCAAAAGCGTTGACGCCGCCGATCGACGAGATCTGGATTATGTGGCCCGAGCGCTGCGACCGCATGATCGGCAACGCGGCCTGAGTGACCCAGAGCGCGCCGAAGACATTGGTCTCGATCTGGTCGCGGGCTTCCTGTTCACTGACTTCCTCGATGGCGCCGAAATGGCCATAGCCGGCATTGTTGATGACGACGTCGAGCCGGCCAAAACGCTTGTGCGCCTCGGCGATTGCCGCATTGACGGCCTTCTTGTCGGTGACGTCGAGCTTTATTGCGGCGATGTTGTCGCCATATTCGGCGACGAGATCGGCGAGGGTGCCGGCGTCACGCGCGGTCGCGGCGACACGGTCGCCACGAGCGAGCGCTGCCTCGGCCCAGACGCGGCCAAAACCCTTCGACGATCCGGTGATGAACCAAACCTTTGATGTCATGATGTTGAATCCTTGCCCATGCGGGCCGTGAATTGGGGATGGAAACGGAGGCTTCTCCGTTTGTGCCATATACGGTGCATCCCGCGATTTTCCAGAGGGGAGGGAGATTCTTTTTGAGGCTGCCGGTTAAGCAACAGGCTCGGTTGGTCAGGGATAGCGCACCGGGATCGCCCAGGCCGGGTCGTCATGCTTTTGCCGTAGCGCGCCATCAGCCGACTGGTGATCGCGCCTATCTTACCGTCGGCGACAGGAGCGCCGTCGATCACCGTCACCGGCATGATGCCGCCGGCTGTGGAGGTGATGAAGACTTCGTCGGCTCCCTTCAGCGCGGCGACGCTGACATCAGCCGGGGCGGCGGCAAGGCCGGGCTTCGGCGCAAAGATCGAACACGGTTCGCCGGGTGATGCCGGGCAGAACGCCGATGGCCGGCGTCGGTAGTTGGCCAGCCTTGACGCAGAACACGTTGAAGCCGGGGCCTTCGGCGACATTGCCGTCTGGAAATGACATTTTGTAATCTCCCCTTATCCCCACACGGGCTGCAATAGTGCTGTATCTGTAGGCGGACTGTCGAATCCCCAGGCACTGTGATGCGACTTACAGAGCGGCCAGCCAAAGGTCGTTAACCATGGCGCAAAGGTCTGAAGCGCGGAACAGGCTGGAACAACAGCGGACTCTAAAGGTTGGTTCTGCGCCGGGTCTCCAACGCCCGGGCCAACTGCGCCTGCCGCTGCCGTGAATGGAGCGGCAGGCTTCTTCGGCCGGCGGCCTTTGGTGACCCAAATGGGGTCAGTTATTTGGCACCGCAATTGCATAGAGAAGACATGGTTGGGGGTGGGTGAGGGTCCGCCACTTCATCGCGAACGACGGAACGGGGTAAAGCAAATGCGGATGCTGGTCGGGCCTGCCAAACGGGAAGGAACTTCTCGAACCATCTTCGATCGACCTTTGATCGACGGCCATGTCAAACCTGGAACTGGCGGCCCGGTGATAACGATCGAAGCAGAGGGCATTTACTCGGAAGATTCGAAATACCGATACCAGATTGAATTTACGCTGGGTGAACTTGAGGCACTTATCGGAAGCAGCGGCCCGGCACCTGGGGCGGGTAGGCCAGTAAGCACCGGGCCTAACCGGCAGGGGCATCAAGATGGCGGCGCCGGCTGAAGGAAGGTATACGCGCCCGCTAGTACTGGCGGAATACAACCAAATGAACGAATGACGCAACCAAAGGGTGGAAAGCCTTTTGCATTTGGCGGACTTATATCACTCTGAACGCGGCGGGCATTGACCCGGAGACGTTTCGGGAGGCTTTGCGTGGTTGCGATTTCGTAAGGCACAAGCGCAATGACGATTGGACGGTTGAGGTTGACGCCGCGAGCACGAGTCGATGCGCACCCTAGTGCTGATACGCGAAGAACGAGCCTAAGCCTCGGAAACTGTAAACTCTGCGCAATCGTAACGACCGGGATAACGTATCGGAAAGCCCGTGTCGTAACCGTTGGTTCAACCATTGCTGGTATAACAAATGGTGGGAGCGGCTCCGACACACTGTGGCGGGTGAGTTGCCGGAGCCGCCTGCGCAGCCTCGTGGGCACTTTGACCGCGCCGTCTCATTCTGGGACAGCGCGGTCAATGATTCGTTAAAATCTTCCGAAACTAATAAAGCTCGCGCTAAGTGACCCGCCGGCTGTGAGGCGCGGACCCTCCAATAGCCGCCAGGGGGCCGCCTGCTACAGACTGAAGGTGTACTCGAAAATATGCCCTCGTTTCTCGTCGGCCACTCTGATCCACACGGTCTCGTGTGTGCGCAGGGTCACGTCACGTTCAGTCGCATCCCGTGCCGCCCGCAACGGCGTTTTGGCATCGATCACGTGGGTTGCCGTGACCTCGTCACCGCTCATTTCTTCAACCTGATATGTCGGCAAATCGCGCTCCTTGGGGCGGTTGTCAGGGGGAACGTGGAGGCTTGGCGTTTTGTTGCAATAGGGGGACGACGATTTCCGGCTTGCAAATCGAAGTTAGCCAGACTTGGGCCCAAAAAAATGCCCAGCCGAAGGAGCCGGGCAGTTTGTCTTGGGAACCACTGAGAGGTATCAGTACTTGCGATTTTGCCGCCCCAACATGACGACCGAATGAATTCCTAGGCAATGTCCCCCCAGCCGCGTTCCAGCGTTCCTAATTTTGGAAAGGAGGAGACCTCTATGAAAACTTCAGATTTGCACGATGTCGCCGCCACGCTCGCACGGATAGCGACCCCGGCGATGGCGCCGAAGGAACTAGTCAAGGCCGTGAAGGCGGTGCACCCAAAGGCCTCCAGAAAAGACATAACTCGCGCAGCGTTCTATTCGATTATCGCCAACTCAGAAGACGCCGCCAAGGCCAAGCATCTACAGGCGTTTGCCATCGCTGAACGTATCGAAAGTGAGACGTAGCTCGCGCGGCCCTAGGCCGACGGCCAGCCCTACAACGCTGTCGCCGTGCTGACCCGGCAATAGCCGTAGCGGCTTCATTCTTCTTCATCATCGGCTTCGAGCAGGCGTGTTGCCCGCCAGCGCGTCAGCACCATGTTGGTCTGCTCGATGACGAAAAAACGCGCCGAGTCGCGGTCATAGCCCTCGGCCAGCAGCTTTTCATAGTGGGTATGGCCGTGCCTGATATGGGCGATCGTCGCCAGCCACACCGCAATGCCAGGCGGCAGCGTCTTCATGTGCACCGCGCCGGCTTCGGCACGGATTTTCTCCATGTCGGCATAGGGCGCCAGCGGCAGGAGCGCGGTCAGCGCCTTGGCGATGGCGCGGCGGCGGCCGGTTGGCGCGCTCATTTCTCGTCGCGCCCGGCAATGGTCGCCTCAGCAAAGGCGTCGGTCGAGGCGAAATAGGGTTTGATGTCGATGACGGGCGTTCCGTCGAGCACATCGATGGCGTCGATATCGATGCGGCCGCTGCCGATGTCGACGGCGATCAGCCCGGCGACATGCAGCCCGATCGGGTTCGGCCGGGCAGGCGAGCGCAGCGAGAAAACCCCTTTCGGCTCAGCCGCATGGCGCGGCTTTTGCACAATCAGACTCCGCGGCGCGTGATGCAGCCAGGACAGGATTACGATGTGGCTGGCGCGCTCCAGGGCAAGCAGGCCGTCGCGAAAGGCGGGGTCGATCAGAACCGTCGCCGCCTGTCCGGTCTCGCGGGCCGCGCGCATGTTCTTCGGGCAGCTTTCCCTTGAAGTCCATGGCGAGGCGACGCGGCCGATGAACACGACTTGGCCATCCGGCGGCATATCGGCCGGATCGACCTGCAGGAGCTTTTCGCCGTCACGCGTCTCGAACATGTTTCGCCTCTACCACATGTTTCGCGACCATCGTCACGGAAAAGCGGCTCCCCGAGGCAGGGATCACGTGTGCGGCATTTTCTTGTCAGGAAGCGACATAGGCCTTGCCAGCCAGTCGAAATCGACATAAACATATGTTTATATCTTTTTCAATGGGACCGCGCCCATGCATGTTTCGCTCGATACGATGGTGGATACGCTCAAGGCGGCGGCCGAATCGAGCCGCCTGCGCATCCTGACGCTGCTGTCGCGCGGCGATCTTACCGTGTCCGATCTCACCGAGATACTCAGTCAGTCGCAGCCGCGCGTGTCGCGCCATCTTAAGCTGCTGATGGAAGCAGGGTTGATCGGCCGCTACCAGGAGGGCTCCTGGGCATTCTTCCGGCTGTCGGACACGGATTCCGCCCGCGACTTCGTCATGGGTCTGGTCTCGGGCATTCGCGGTGCCGATCCGCAGGTCGAGCGCGATCTCGAACGGCTGGCTGCCGTCAAGCGCAAGCGGCAGGACCGTGCGGCCGAATATTTCTCCGAAAACGCCGCCAGCTGGGATCACATCCGCTCGCTGCATGTGCCGGATCGCGCAGTGGAAGCCGCACTCCTCAAGCTGGTCGGCAAGCGACCGTTCCAGTCCATGCTCGACCTCGGCACCGGCACCGGGCGGCTGCTTGAAATCTTCTCGCCGCTCTACCGGCGCGGCGTCGGCATCGACATGTCGCGCGAGATGCTGACGGTGGCGCGCGCCAATCTCGACAAGGCCGGCGTTTCGAACGCGCAGGTTCGCCAGGGCGACATCTTCGCACCGCCGGTCGAGCGCGACGCGTTCGATCTCGTCACCATCCATCAGGTGCTGCACTATCTCGACGACCCGGCACGCGCCATCCGCGAGGCGGCGAGGCTGTTGCGCCCGGCGGGCCGCCTGGTGATCGTCGACTTCGCGCCGCATGCGCTGGAATTCCTGCGCGACCAGCATGCGCATGTCCGGTTAGGCTTTTCCGACCGGCAGATATCGGAGTGGTTCGCCGAGGCCGGACTCGACCTCGAAGATGCCCAGGAGTTCGAGCCGCGCGGCGGCAACGAAGCCAGGCTCACCGTCAAGCTGTGGCTCGGCCGCGATCGCCGCATGCTGATCGCCGAGCCTTCAAACGACACACTACCGGCCAAAGCATACCAGATTGGGGAAACCGCCTGATGAACCAGTTCCGCTTTTCCCGCCGTCCCGACATTGGCGACAAGGTCCGCGTTTCCTTCGAGTTCTTCCCGCCAAAGACCGACGAGATGGAAGCCAGGCTCTGGGATACCGTCACCAGGCTCGAGCCGCTGAAGCCGAAATTCGTTTCGGTGACCTATGGCGCCGGCGGCTCGACACGCGAACGCACGGCCCGCACGGTCAAGCGCATCCTCAACGAGACGACGCTGACGCCAGCGGCGCACATGACCTGCGTCGACGCCGCGCGCCATGAGGTCGACGCCGTGGTCCGAGAATTCGCCGAAATGGGCGTCCGGCGCTTCGTCGCCTTGCGCGGTGATCCGGCGGCGGGTGTCGGCACCGCCTACCGGCCGCATCCCGATGGCTATGCCAATGGCGCCGAACTGGTCGGGGCGCTGAAGGATGCCGGCGATTTCGACATTTCGGTCTCGGCCTATCCGGAAAAGCATCCGGAAAGCCCCGACTTCGCCACCGACTTCGACATGCTGAAGCGCAAGGCCGACAATGGCGCGACGCGGGCGATCACCCAGTTCTTCTTCGACAACGATCTCTACGAGCGTTACGTCGAGAAGGCGCGGCGCGCCGGCATCTACATCCCGATCGTGCCCGGCATCCTGCCGGTGCACAATTTCACCCAGGTCGCCAACTTCTCCGCACGCTGTGGCGCGCTGGTGCCGGCATGGCTGGCCGAGCGTTTCGAAGGGCTGCAAAACGACCCACAAACGCATGCGCTGGTGGCGTCGGCGGTGGCGGCCGAGCAGGTGCTCGACCTGGTCGAGCGCGGCGTCAGCGACTTCCACTTCTACACCATGAACCGCGCCGATCTGGTGTTCGCCATCTGCCATATGATCGGCATCCGCTCGCATGAGGCGGAAGTGGCGGGGTCGGCGGCAGCTTGATTTGAGCTGAAATGCAAAAGGCCGGGCGAAAAACCCGGCCTTTCGAATAGCTTAGACTATTTTGGTGCTGTCTTCTTCCGCTCTGGCGGTTACGGAAGAACGCCTATGATAAGGGCGCCAATAAATGCGAATGCAGCACAGATCATCAATGCGTTGATTGGCCTCGTGAGTCCCATGTCATAGCCTCCTCTATGAAAGAGCTATGGGCGGAGTCTAGGGTCATTTGTGCCACAGGCAAGCGGAAAATATGCTGCAATGCGACGCGATTGTGGATTTTGCGACCTGCTATTTGGCGTTAGGTATTGAAACTCTTCGGCAAATCCCCGTTGGCGGGCTGTGAATAAATTGTGACGGGGCTGTGGCGGAAGCGTGGCATGGCAGCGCTACCAGACCAGTTCTAGCGCCGACCGAACAACCGTCCGTCGATCGTCACCAGCCCGAAGGCGATCAGCGCCATGCCGCAGAACTCGAACAGCGCGAGCCGTTCGCCGAGGAACAGTAGGCCGAGCAGTATGGCGCTGGCCGGGACGATGAGCGTGACCAGCGAGGCGTTGGTGGCGCCGGCCGAGGCGACCAGGTTGAAATAGAGGATGTAGGCGAAGGCGGTGGACAACAGCGCCAGCGCAAGCACCGCCGCCCAGACCGGCGGCGAGGCCGAGAACAGGCCGGCCGGGCCGTAGGTGAACAGCACCACCGGGATCATGATGATGGTCGACGCGGTCAATTGTCCGGTGGCGATGACGGGCGAAGGCACGCCCTTGAAGCGGCGGGCAATCATCAGCGCAACGGCGTAGGACAGCGAGGCGCCGATCAGCGCGAACTTAGCCCAGACCGGGCCACCAAGCCCGGCAAGCAGGCCGGGGCCGATCATGACGGCGGTGCCGGCAATGCCGAGCCCGATGCCGGCAAGCTTGTTCCACGACAGTTTTTCGTCCGATGTCAGCGCGTTGGCGAGGATCAGCGTCCAGAACGGCGTCGTTGCGTTGAGCACCGAGGCGACGCCGGCGCCAAGCGCGGTCTGGCCGGCGAAGATCAGTGTGAACGGCACGACATTGTTGGCAAACGCCAGCAGGAAAAACAGGCCGGCATGCGGCAGGGCAAGGCGGAAGGACGGGCCGCGAATGGCAAGATAGAGCTGAAGCGCTATGGCCGCGATGGCGACGCGAAACAGCACCAGCACCAGCGGATGCATCTCGGCAACGGCGATGCGGGCAAAGAAGAACGAGCCGCCCCAGATGGCGCCGAGGAGCAGAAGCTGGCCCCAGTCCCTGAGCGTCATCGGTCCGCGCGGCACGGCCGTAGTGGCTATTGCCATTGTGAAATATCCTCCCCAAGACGGCATGGATGCCAGCCGCTCAGGCAGAAGGCATATCGGGTTCGGCGACAAGGGCCACCCGAAACCTGATCGTTGGCAAACGCTCGATCCGACGCTAACCGAAGCGCCCACCAGACACAGAATTGTTTTCTTTAGCCGCTAGCTTGGATTAATTGTGCGCAGCCGAGAAGTTAGGGGATTCGTCCATGCAGCGATTCGAGAATGCCCGCGAGGCGGCGCTGGCGCTTCGTCCGGACGACCCGGTCTACTGCTTTCGCCCGCAGGTGCTGAAGGCGGATGCCAAACAATTCATGGGCATGTTTCCCGGCAAGACCGCCTATGCGGTCAAGACCAATGGCGAGCAGATCGTGCTGAAGGCACTGGTCGAAGCCGGCGTCACTGCCTTCGACGTGGCCTCGCCCGGCGAATTCGCCGCCGTGCGCGCGGTCTCGCCTGATGCCGAAATGCTCTACATGCATCCGGTCAAGGCGCAGTCGGACATCAAGCTGGCGCTGGAGAAATACGCCATCCGCGTCATCTCGCTCGATCATGAGGACGAGATCACCAAGCTGACGCGAGTGGTGCGGGCGCTCGACATTGATCCGGGCGCCATCAGCGTGTTCGTGCGCATCCAGACCAAGGGGTCGGCGGCCTACGAACTGTCGAAGAAATTCGGCGCCGGGCCGGCCTATGCGGTTGAGCTTGCCGAGCGGCTCAACCGCACTGGCTACAAGGTTGGGCTTTGCTTCCATGTCGGCAGCCAGATCGAGGATCCCGACACCTATGAGCGGGCGCTAGCCTCGGCCGACTGGGTGCGCAACCGGCTGACCTTCGACGTTGCCGGTCTCGATGTCGGGGGCGGTTTTCCCGCCGAATATGGCCATGATCCCAACCGCAAGCAGATCGAGATGCCGTCGCTCGGCCAGATCATGTCGCGGCTGTCGGGCGACCTCAGGGAATATCAGTTCGACCAGATACCGCTCGTGGCCGAGCCCGGCCGGGTGATCGTGGCGCGCTGCCTGTCGCTGATCGTGCGCGTGCTGCTGCGCAAGGGCAAGCGGCTCTACATCAATGACGGCATCTGGGCGTCGCTGTCGGATTCATGGACCGGCAAGATCACGCTGCCGGCGCGTTTCATTCCCGATCCGGCGATCCGCTCGCGCAATGGCGAGGAGAAGAACATCGTGCCGTTCAAGGTCTGCGGCGCAACTTGCGATTCCGTCGACATTCTGTCCCGCCCCTTCTGGCTGCCGGAAACCGTCGACACCGGCGACTGGATCGAGATCGGCCATATCGGCGCCTATTCGCTGTCGCTGAGAACCCGTTTCAACGGCTTTTATCCCGACACCTTCGTCGAGGTGACGACGCCGTTCGACGAGGGTGACGCTCCGCAGGGGTTTGCAAGTTTGGAGACGATGGCGGATTAGGTAGTGCTAATATTGCGACAGCGACAACCTGCGTGCTGAATATAGGTTGGAAGTGGGGATTATTTATGCTTTGTTGCGCTCATTGATTGGGGGCAACATGAAAAACAAATTTACTTTGAAGCTTCGCTGCATTGCGTCAGTGGGTCTCACTTCTCTCATTTTGTTTTCAAACCCGGCAAGCGCAAACCAGACGGATTGGATCAGGCTGGACAGAATTGAATCTTTTTCTAAAAGCGTGAGGTCTTTCGGGCACAATGGGCTCGTTACTGGCGTGAAGTGTGGTATTGTCGATGGACAGCCGTCGATGAAATTCACCTACCAACTGGTTCCGTACCAAGTCCGTTACAACTATGCTTGGTCGACAACTGGCGAGGCGGATTACAAGGCAGGAATAAAGAAGTATTTAAAGCCGGGTGTGAAAGCGCTGACCTGCCACATGAAGAATTTTTACTACGCAACGCAGAACATTCGGTAGGCAATCGGATACCGTTTTCTACCAACCGATCATCTCGAGGAAATTGTCGAACTTCTCGTTTCCCAGTGACGCCGCGTAGCGTCTGGTGAATTCGGCTGGCTTGAACGGTTTGGAAAAGTAGTTGAACTCCCAACTGCCGTCGTTGTGCAGATAGTCGACCCGCAGGTTTTCGCGGCCGAGTTCGATAGGATTGTTCACACTGACGACCAGCGTTTGCATCGAGGTGAGCGCGTGGAATCTGCCCTCGGTGTATTTGGCTCCGATATGGCGAACGAGATCGACCATCGGCTGTTGGTCGAACGCTTCCCTGGTCAGCGAGACATAGAATGCCTCGATATCAGCCCATGTTTTCAGAGGTGTGGTAGAAGGCGTGTAGCTGTTCTTTGGATCGAAACGGCTCATGCACGGCTCCCTGACGTGATGACGTCAACGGCTACAGCTTGCCCAAAAGCTCCGGCGTCGGCCAGCCGTCGACGGGCAGGCCAAGCCGCATCTGTTCCTTGCGGATGGCTTCGCGGGTGTTGGTGCCCAGGATGCCGTCGACGGTGCCGACGTCATAGCCCCTGGCCTCGAGCTTGGTCTGCAGTTGCTTCATCTGGTCGCCGTTGAGCCCGGTTTCGGGATTGCGCGGATCGAACTGCTTTGCCCCGGCCAACCGTGTGGCAAAGTTGGCGGCGGTCAGCGCGTAGGTGAAGGACTGGTTCCATTCGAGATAGACGTCGAAATTGTCATAGGCGAGGAAAGCAGGGCCCTTGCGGCCCATCGGCAACGCCAGGCCGGCCTTCAGGCCGTTGTCGATCAGCGGCGTGCCGTCGGGGTTGGTGACGCCCCATGCGGCCCATTGCGACAGCGGCAGCCTGTTGGTGCGGCCGGTCTGCTCCCACGGCATATCCTCGGGCACGCGCACTTCCTCGATCCAGGGCTGGTCGCGTTTCCAGCCGCGCGACAGCACCTTGTTGGCCGTGGTCATGATCACGTCGGGCACGCTGCGCCTGAGGTCGACGATGCCGTCGCCATCACCGTCGACACCGCGCGCCAGATAGTCGGAGGGCAGGATCTGAGTCTGGCCGACCTCGCCGGCCCAGGCGCCGGCGACGTCGGCCGGAACGACGCCGCGATCGATCAGCATCAACAGCGGCACCAGTTGCGGGCGGAACAGTTGCGGGCGGCGGCAGTCGTGCGACAGCGTCACCAAGGCGCTCAGCGTGTGGAAATCACCCTGCACGGCGCCGAAATCGGTCTCCAGCCCCCAGAAGGCGGTGATGACCGGCGCCTGGACGCCGAACTGCTGGTCGGCGCGGGCAAAGACGTCGGCGTATTTCTTCAGATTTGCCGCACCTTGCTTCAGCCGGTAGGCCGAGATCATGCGGTTGGAGAACTGGATGAAGGTCTGGGCGAAGACGCCCTGGGCGCGATCGCGCGCCAGCACCTTGTCGTCGATGGTGGCGGCTTCCAGCGCGTCGAGGCCGACAGCGCCGACACCGGCAGCCTTGGCTTCCGCCGCCACCCCCTGTTTCCAGGCTTCGAAGTCGCCGCCGCATTCCTGCGCCGCCGCCGGCATGACCGTCAGCAAAAGCATCGCAACCAGCGCAGAACGCAGCCGGCCACCCGCCTGTTTGCGGCCTTGATATCCCGGTGATTGCAAGTCGGTGCGCATGGGACGTCGAAAAGCAGGCGGCAGAGCCGGTGTCAACGGGTGTTCTGCCGCAGCCACTTTTTCCACGAAGCTTCGCTGCCGTTGAAAACGTTGATGTCGGACTTGCCGGTCATGCCGGGAACGATGCCGGTTCCGGTGTATTGCCAGAAGGTGAAGGGGTGGCTGCCATATTTCTGGCGGGGGTGGCCGGCGACAGAGCGCAGCCAGTAGGGATAGCCGCGGAAAGTCGCGAGCTCATTGTCATCGAAGAAGTCGACCGAGGTGTAGATGATCGGCTTCTTGCCGTAGTGCCGCTCGACGATTTCGAGAAAGGTGGTCATCTCCGCCCGCACCGTGGCCGAATCCGGGCGCAGCCGGCAGGTCGGCGATTTCGGGTTCCATTCCATGTCGAGCACCGGCGGCATGGCCGAGCGGTCGACGGGCACGTTTTCGATGAACCAGCGCGCCTGGGTGGCGGCCGGCGTGCAGAAATAGAAGAAATGGTAGGCCGCGCGCGGAATGCCATTGGCTTTGGTGCGGGCCCAATGCTCGTTGAAATACTCGTCGAAACGATCGCCGCCCTCGGTTGCCTTGATGAAGGCGAAGGAGATGCCGCTGGCCTTAGCTGTCGGCCAGTCGACCGAGGTCTGGTATTTGGAGACATCCGTACCGTGAACGGCGTAGTTCCAGGGAGCGCCGCTGTCCCATTCATGCGGCTTGGAGTCTTCGAAGCGCGGTGCGCGCACCACAACCGTCGGGCTGCTGGACGAGGATGGCGACATCGACGGCACGAGATCGCCGGCGGTCGAGCAGGCGGCCAGCAGCGTCAACGTGATGAGGGCCGCGAAACGGCGCATCGCATTTCCCGAGCCGGAATCAGCCGGTCGCTGTTGGGTTGTTGCGGGTGGCCCCTCGGTGCCTTTGATAGCACGTACCAGCCCTCAGACGATCGCCCCACAGCATCGCCTGATTCTCTATTCTCGTGCATGTCGTTGTCCCAAAACCGCCGTGCACTTTTGGGCGACATGCACCAGTGATCGCCGATCATGGTTGATAACAGGTTGACGGCGCTCGACAAGAACACCGATTTTGCGGAAGCAATGGCGGCAAATCGATGACATACATCGAGCCGGAAGCCACCGGGCAGCGGAAAAGCAGGGACGGGTGATGCGTATCGTCGTGAAGATCATCAAATGGCTGCTCGGCCTGGTCCTGCTGGCCGTTGCCGCCCTGTTTGCCTGGCTCTACATCGCGCCGCCCGAACTGATCCGCGTCGGCTCCGGTTACTCGGCCAAGATCGTCTGCTCGAATGTTTTTATCGCCGGACGTGACCCCAACGAGGTGCTGGCTGTCGATGTGCAGGCGCCCGGCCATCCGCTGCTCAGGCTGATGAAAGTGTCGGTCGACAAGAATAGGGGGACCGTCTCGGCCGGGCTGCTTGGCTTCTTCGGCAAGAGCGTTGCCGTCGCTCGCGACGGCTTGGGCTGCGCCTCCGTTCCCGATGGTGATGTCGGCAAAGTACGGCGCACGACAATCCCTGCCGAAGCGTCGGCGGCCACCAAGGGCGATCTGTGGCCTGAGGGAGATCGGGTCGATGCCTCGCAGAATCCGGAGATCGGCAAGATCCTCGACGATGCACGGATGACCGGTATCGGCATGCGGGCTGTGGTGGTGGTGAAGAACGGCCGCATCGTCGCCGAGCGCTATGGCGACGGTTTTTCGGCGAAGACGCCGCTGCTCGGCTGGTCGATGACCAAGACGGTCAACGCCGCGCTCGTCGGCACGCTGGTCAAGGACGGCAAGATGGCGATGACGAACCAGGGCTTGTTCGGCCCCTGGAAGGCGGACGGCCGCGCCGCCATCAGTCTCGCCGACATGATGGCGATGTCGAGCGGGCTGGAATTCAACGAGGATTATGGTGACGTCGCCGACGTGACGCGCATGCTCTATCTTGAGCCCGACATGGCGGGCTTTGCCGAATCCAAGCCGCTGACCGGCGAGGTCGGCAAGATCTTTTCCTATTCGAGCGGCACGGCGGTGATGCTGTCGCGGCTCTGGCAGGGCGCTATCGGCGACAAGGACAAGGCGCTGGCGTGGCCAAGGACGGCGCTTTTCGCGCCGCTCGGCATGCAGAGCGCGGTACTCGAAACTGACGAAGAGGGCACCTTCGTCGGCTCATCCTATCTCTATGCCACGGGGCATGACTGGGCGCGCTTCGGCCAGTTCCTGCTGCAAGGCGGCGTGTGGAACGGCAACCAGATCCTACCGGCCGGTTTCGTCGACTGGATGCGCGAGCCGGCGCCGGCCTCGAAGGTCTATGGCAAGGGCCAGTTGTGGATCGAGGCGCCGGGCGACGAGGAAAACCCAGGCGCCGGCGTCGCCGCCGGCCTGCCCAAGGACACGTACTGGATGGAGGGCCATGACGGCCAGACGGTCGCCATCGTCCCGTCGGAGCAGTTGGTGGTGGTGCGGCTCGGGCTGACGCCGGCGAAGTTCGGCTACCGGCCGCAGGTGATGCTTGGCGCGCTGGTGAAGGCGCTGCATTAGAGGAATGTGACGCTCGACCGCCGCAAAAACTTCCCTACGCGGCGGTCGGCAACGGTTTGGCGCGATCGACACGCGCTCGTTCGTCGGGCGAATTCATGACTTGCCAAAGATCGTTGCGGCGTTGGACGTTCAGCCAGAAATCCGGGCTGTTGCCGAACACTCGCGCCAGAATGAGCGCGGTCGCTGCCGTCACATTTCGGCGATCGTTACACAACTCGTTCACGTGCTTGCGCTGGACGCCCATCGCTTCGGCCAAAGCTGCCTGTGTCAGGCCGAGCGGCTGCATGAATTCTTCCGAGAGGATTTCGCCAACCGTTGCGGGCTTGCGCGCGGTCATCAACATGTCTCACCTCATCTATAGCTGTGGTCGTCGAGATAGATTTCCGACGCCTCGCCGCGGCCACCGTCCCAGCGGAAGACCAGCCGCCATTGCTTGTTGACGCGGATCGAATGGAAGCCTTCAAGGTTGCCACGCAACTTCTCGAAATGATTGGAGGGCGGCACCCGTAAATCCTGGTCAGTCATCGCGTCGTCGATCATCTGGAGTTTGCGAAACAAGCGGCCTTCGAGATCGGACGGGATGTTGCGGGAGTGGATGTCGTCCACAAAGAAAGCCCGTAGCCATCCGTCTCTAAAGCCGACGATCATCGCATGCGTCCAAGCATCAAGGTAATGTACCACTCAGTGGGACACGTAGCAATGCGCTCGCAGTTGGTGCCGCTCATGCTCGCAGGTTGGTGCCGCTCGTCATGGACGAGAGCGGCAGGCCCTCAGACTTCAAACTCAGGACTTTGATACAGGTCAGATGGCGATCTTGACGATCGCCAGCCAGGCATAGCCGTGATAAAGCGTGCGGAAACGCAAGGTTGCGCCGGTTCGCCGAGATTCCGATTCCAGGACCTCACGCAACGATTCACGCGGCGCAACGTGGAATTTCTTTAGCCAACCGCGCAACACGGCCCGGAACCAGCGCGGCAGGCCTTCCTGCTGGCCGAAGTCGACGACATGCAAGGAACCGCCGGGCGCGAGTGCCGCAAGCGCTGCTGAAACCGTCTTTTCCCAGCCGGGGATCATCGACAGCGAATAGGACACGAAGATGCGGTCGAAGCGCTCGACGCCAAACAGCGCGTTGGTGTCGAAATTGGTGGCATCGCCGCGCACCAGCACGACGCGGCCGGACAGGCCTTCGCGGCCGATCGCCTTGCTGGCGGTCTCCAGCATCTCGGCCGAGATGTCGAGGCCGTAGAAGCGGGCGTCGGGATAGCGGCGGGCGGCAAGCGCGATGTTGCGGCCGGTGCCGCAGCCGAGCTCAAGCACAGTTCCTCTCGCCGGTACATCCAGCCCCGATATCATCTGGTCGCGGCCGAGAAGGTAGTACTTGCGGGTCAGGTCGTAGATATGGCGCTGCCAGCGATAGACGCCGTCCATCAGTTCGGCATGGTCGGCCGGCAACTCGCTCGTGCTCATGCGGCGCGCTTCACATAGAGGTGGAAGCCGCCATAGATCGCCGAGCGGTCGCGGGCGGAATAGTCGCGTGAGGCCTCGTCCTCGTAGCTCCAGTGGTCGAGCAGCGAGGTCGAGACACGGCCGGGCAGCAGGCTGGGTTCGGCCGCGGTACGGAAGATGACGCGGGCGCCGACTGAAGCGGTGCGGGTGATCTCCGACCACAGCGCGTTGAGCTGGTCATCCGTCATCCAGTCCTGCGCGTCGAGCAGGACGAAACGATCGACGGTCCCGGCATCCTTGCCAGCCAGGAATTCGATCAGATTGGCATGGTGGATGCCGACGCGATCGACATTGTCGCGGATCGCCTTGTAGTTGGCCTCTTCGAGATAGGCGGGCAAGGCGGCTTCGCCCGGATTGGGGTAGCGGCGGGCAAAAGCCTGCCAGGCGAAGTAGTTGTTCTTCAGAGGAAAATCGCAGGCGAGCTTTTCCAGCCGTGCCTTCAGCACGCTGGCCATCGAACCGTCGCCCGAGGTGATCAGCGAATCGTACTGCGCCGGCGGAATGCCGAGGCCGAACAGCGAAGCCTTGCGCGAGGTCGCCCAGCGCAAGAGCTTCTTGTCGAAGACCGGCGCCAGTTCCTCATTGAAGAAGCGGCGCTGGTCGGCGATGCTCTTGGCCTGCATGATCCCAGAGGGATCGACACCGAAGAATTTCGCTGTGCGATGGCCCATGGCGATGAACAGGCCGAGCAGGCCGGTCTGGTAGAAATTGCGGTCGAAGACGGTGATGCGCCGGCGGCCGCGCCAGTTGCGGCGCTCCCAATAATGGCGGCTGACCGGATCGAGATGCGGCGCGATGAAGCGGTCATAGGCTTCTGAATTGTGGCTGGTGTCGGCGGCGCCGAAGAAGCGGAACAGGTCGCCCTGCGAAGGCAGATGCCGCACAGCCTCCAGCTTCATCCGGTTCAAGGCGATATGGGCGGCGTTGAGATCGACGGCATCGACGCGTTCGGGCGAGCGGGTGAGGTAGGCCAGGATGTTGCAGCCGCCGGAGGCGATGGTGACGACCCGGTGGCCCTGGCCAAGCTGCATGGCCTCCATGTCGACTTCAGGGTCTTCCCAGATCTGCGGATAGACGAGGCCGGAAAACAGAAGCGCAAACAACCGTTCGGAAAGGCCGGCCTTGGACAGCGGGCGGTTCTGATAGACGGCTTTTCCAACTTCCTTGCCACGGCGAAAGACCAGATCTACCGAAACGTCCGTCATGGCTAATGATTCCCCATTTGCTTTGGCGCAAGCGGGTAGCGCAGCGTCATGACAGGCCGGTGACAGGCTGTTGACGCTTCAGCTTGTTGTTTTGATGCAAGTCGTTTTCCCAAACAGATGAACAATTTTTGGGCGGCGTGCATTAATCTTGGCCAAACCCTCCCGGTGTCGGCGTCGTCAGGATGACGGCATCGCCGGCGTCGAGCACGGTCTGGTCGCAGGCCTTCAGCACATCGATCGATCCATCGCTGCGCCGCACCTTGGTCGAGCCGACCTCGCCATCGCCGCCGCCGTCGAGGCCTTGCGGCGGGCGGTTGCGGTGCGAGGACAGGATGGCGCATTCCATCTTTTCGAGGAAGCGGATGGTGCGCCTGGTGCCGTCGCCGGCGCTCCATTTGCCCCTGCCGCCGGACCCTTCGCGGATGTGAAAATCCTCGAGCAGCACGGGAAAGCGCAATTCGAGCACTTCCGGATCGGTGAGGCGCGAATTGGTCATGTGGGTGTGGACGCCGGAAGTGCCGGCAAAGCCGCGGCCGGAGTTCATCCGGCCTGCCGGCGAACCGGAGCAGATCGTCTCGTAATACTGGTACTGCTTGTTGCCGAAGGTCAGGTTGTTCATCGTGCCTTGCGCATTGGCCATGGCGCCCATGGCGCCGAACAGCGCGTTGGTGACATGCTGCGAGGTCTCGACATTGCCGGCGACGACGGCGGCGGGGTAGGCGGGCTTCAGCATCGAGCCGTCGGGGATGATGATGTTGATCGGCCGCAGACAGCCGGCATTCATCGGGATCATGTCCTCGACCATGACGCGGAAGGCGTAGAGGACGGCGGCGCGGGCGACGGGTTCTGGTGCGTTGAAGTTGTTCTTCATCACGGGCGAGGTGCCGGTGAAGTCGACGGTCGCCTCGCGCTTTTGCCGATCGACCGTGATCTTCACCTTGATCACCTGGCCGGTGTCGGTCGGGTATTCATACTCAGACCTGTCGGGCAGCCGCTCCAGCACGCGGCGAACGCTTTCGGCGGCATTGTCCTGGACATGGCGCATATAGGCTTCGACGACATCGAGACCGAAATGCGCAACCATCTTGCGCAGTTCCGCCACGCCCTTTTCATTGGCGGCGATCTGCGCCTTGAGGTCGGCGATGTTCTGGTGCGGGTTGCGGGCGGGGTAGGGGTGATCGGTGAGCAGCGTTTGCAGCTCCGCCTCGCGGAATTTTCCGCGGTCGACAACACGGAAATTGTCGAACAGCACGCCTTCCTCGTCGACCGTGGTGGCAAGCGGCGTCATGGAGCCGGGTGCGGTGCCGCCAATATCGGCATGGTGGCCGCGTGAGGCCGCCCAGAACAAGATCTCCTGCTTTGCGTCATCGAACACCGGCGTCACCACGGTGATATCAGGCAGATGTGTGCCGCCATTGTAGGGTGCGTTCAGGGCAAAGACGTCGCCGGGGTGGATGTCACCGGAGTTCAGCCGGATGATGGTTTCGACCGAGCGGTCCATGGAGCCGAGATGCACCGGCATGTGCGGGGCGTTGGCGACCAGCGCGCCATGGCGGTCGAAGACGGCACAGGAGAAGTCCAGCCTTTCCTTGATGTTGACGGAATAGGCGGTGTTCTGCAGCGTGACGCCCATCTGTTCGGCGATCGACATGAAGAGGTTGTTGAAGACCTCCAGCATCACCGGATCGGCTTTGGTGCCGAGGGCAGCCATGCGCACCTTCCGTTCTGTGCGGCGGATGACGACGTGATTGAGGTCGGTGATTTCGGCCCGCCAGCCCGGCTCGACGACGATGGTCTGGTTCGGCTCGATGATCAGGGCAGGACCTGGGACCAGATTGGAGGGGCGCAGATTTTCGCGGCGATGAATGCCGGCCTCATGCCACCGGCCCTCGGTGTAGATGCGCCGCGTTCCAGAAGCGCCGGCTTCAACCCTTGACGGTCCGGCGGGCGCATAGGCTTCGGCCCTGGCTTCGGCGATTTCGGTGCCTTCGACGCCAACCGTCTCGACGATCATCGGCTTGTCCTCATAGACGAAACCGAACTGCGCCTTGTGGGCGATTTCGAAATTGCGCCTGGCCTGGAAGATCGAGTCGGCCTCGAAATTCACCGGCAGCGTCGTGTCGGTGCCGTCATAGCGAATGTGCAGCACCGGCTTTGCGGCAACCTTATCCTGCGCGATGCCTTGCGCGGCGAGTTCGACGATGACGGCTTTTTTCAACGTGGCAATGAGGCTGCCGATCTCGGTCCTGGATTCTTCGGCAAGCGGCTTGAGCAGCGCCTGCTGGCGCGACGCGAACACTGACGACAGGCCGATACCATAGGCCGACAGCAGGCCGGAGAAGGGGTGGATCAGCACCGCCTCCATGCCCAATGCGTCCGCAACCAGGCAGGCATGCTGACCGCCGGCGCCGCCAAAACAGTTCAGCAGATATTCGGTGACGTCGTAGCCGCGCTGGACGGAGATCTTCTTGATGGCGTTGGCCATGTTTTCCACCGCGATGGTGACAAAGCCTTCGGCGACGGCTTCCGGCGTGCGGCCGTCGCCGATTTCGGCGGCAAGCGCGGTGAATTTCTTGCGCACGGCGGCAACGTCCAGCGGTTGGTCCTGGCCGGGGCCGAAAATCGCCGGGAAGAAATCGGGCTGCAGCTTGCCCAGCATGACATTGGCGTCGGTGACGGCGAGCGGGCCGCCGCGCCGGTACGCAGCCGGGCCGGGATTGGCGCCGGCGGATTCCGGGCCGGCGCGGAAGCGACCGGCTTCGTAGTGGAGGATCGAGCCACCGCCCGCGGCCACAGTATGGATGCGCATCATCGGCGCGCGGATGCGCACGCCGGCAACCTCGGTGTCGAAGGCGCGCTCATACTCGCCGTCATAGTGGGCGACATCGGTGGAGGTGCCGCCCATGTCGAAGCCGATGACTTTCTCGAAGCCGGCAAGCTTCGCCGTCTCGACCATGCCGACGACGCCGCCGGCCGGGCCGGACAACAGCGCGTCCTTGCCCTGGAACATGTCGGCAGCGGTAAGTCCGCCAGACGACATCATGAACATCAGGCGAGGGGATTGGCTCATCTCCGCCGCCGGGGAGGTTGGCGCAGCGCCCAGCTCTCCCGCCACCCGTTGCACATAGCGCGACAGGATCGGCGACAGGTAGGCGTCGACCACGGTGGTGTCGCCGCGGCCGACCAGCTTGATCAAAGGCGAGACCTCGTGGCTGACCGAGACTTGGCTGAACCCGATCTTGCGGCAGACTTTCGCCACCGCCTTCTCGTGATCGGGATATTTCCAGGCATGCATGAAGACGATTGCCACCGCGTCGATGCCATCGGCGCGGGCCTGTTCGATCACCGGGCGGCAGGCGGCGATGTCGAGCAGGCGCTCGACATCGCCATTGGCGCGCACGCGTTCGTCGATCTCGATGACCCGCTCGTAAAGCTGTTCAGGTAGGATGATCTCCTTGGCGAAGATGTCGGGCCGCGCCTGGTAAGCGATCCTCAGCGCATCGCGAAAGCCCTTGGTGATGAGCAAAAGCACCCGGTCGCCCTTGCGCTCCAAAAGCGCGTTGGTGGCGACGGTGGTGCCCATCTTGATGTCGCCGATCAGGCCGGACGGGATGGCGGCGCCGGATTTCAGCCCCAGCAATTCGCGGATCCCGGCTATCGCCGCATCGGGGTAGGCTTCAGGATTTTCCGACAGGAGTTTCCTGGGATGCAACCCGCCCTCGGGCGCGCGCCCAATCACGTCGGTGAAGGTGCCGCCGCGATCGATCCAAAAATCCCATTTCTTGTCCACGAAGAGCTCCGGCATGTCATTTGGTTTCAAACTGTTAGTGTGCCATCGCCCGGCCTGCAATCGCCGCTCTTGATGTTACATGCGGAAACGCAACGTTACGAAACTCATGGGCGGCTGATGCATTTCCTGTTCGACCGTTCACCGCAACGTGAACGTGTGTTGAAGGAGAGATCGTCATGAAAAAGCTCATTCTTGCTTCCGTTTCCGCCCTGGCCCTGCTCGGCGTTGCAGCCTGCAGCGACAGCGGGACGGATAACACCACCACCCAGAGCACCAATCCGCCAGCCGCCGAGCCGATGAAGCCGGTGACCCCGGATGCCCCGAAGCCCGCAGAACCGGCTCCGGCAACACCTGCTCCTGCCGCCCCGGCGCAGTAGCAGCAGTCTCGGTCACTTTGATGTGACGCGAGAGGAGGCCGGCTTCGCGCCGGCCTTCCTGCGTTTAGGGGCCACCCTGGCGGTTTCGGGACTACGGTCGGCTAATTCGTGTGGCGTGCGTCGGTTGTCTGCGTAAATCGATTCACCCCTGCGGCACTCTTGGCTTGATAGCGGTGGCCGGCGGCCCTAATAAGCGCTTATGTCGATTTGGGATCGCCTCGGCGAGTTCATCATCCGCGTTTCCTCGTCAGCCAATTCGGGCGTCACCGAAGTGGTCGAGGCTGTGCGCACTGTTTTTTCCGGCGATGCGGATTTGCGCCGGCGCGTCGCCTTCTCGGTGGCGATGATTGCACTGTCGGCGAAGATGGCCAAGGCTGATGGCATCGTTACCCAGGACGAGGTGCGCGCCTTCCAGGAAATATTCGAGGTGCCGAGAGAGCAGACCCGCAACGTGGCGCGGCTCTACGATCTGGCCAAGCGCGACGTCGCCGGGTTCGAGACCTATGCCGAGCGCATGGCGCAGATGTGTGGCTCGGGCCACTCCAACTGCGTCATGCTGGAAGACATACTCGACGGCCTGTTCCACATCGCCAAGGCCGACGGGCTGGTGCATGAACGCGAAGGCATTTTCCTGCACCGCATTGCCGAGATTTTCCGCATCGACGAAGTGCACTACGAGGCCATCATGGCCAGGCACGTCAATCTCGGCGCCGGCGATCCCTATGTCGTGCTCGGCATCGAGCGCGGCAAGCCCTTCGACGAGGTCAGGAAGCGGTATCGCAAGCTGGTCTCCGACAATCATCCGGACCGGCTGATCGCGCGCGGCCTGCCGCAGGAATTCATCAAGATCGCGACGACCAGGCTTGCGGCGATCAACGCGGCCTACGAGATGATCGAGCGGGGCCTCAGGCACGCATGAGCGGCTTCCTGCCCGACGAGCCTCGCGCCGAGGTCAGGGTATCGCCGAATTTCGGCCCGCGGCGCGAGACGCTCAGGCCCGATATGATCGTGCTGCACTATACCGGCATGGCTACGGGTGCCGCCGCCGAAGCCTGGCTGTGCGATCCGGCCAGCGAGGTTTCCTCACACTATCTCGTCCACGAAGACGGCCGCATCGTCCAGATGGTGCGCGAGAGCGACCGCGCCTGGCACGCTGGTGCCAGTTCCTGGTTCGGGCGCACCGACATTAACTCCTGCTCGGTGGGCATCGAAATCGTCAATCCCGGCCATTCGCTCGGCTATTCGACCTTTCCCAAGCGGCAGATAGAGGCGGTGATCGGACTGTGCAAAGGGATAGTCGGGCGCCATTCCATTACGGCGCAACGGGTGCTCGCCCATTCCGACATCGCGCCAGGGCGCAAGATCGACCCGGGCGAGAAATTCCCCTGGAAGGCGCTGTTTGCGGCGGGGGTCGGCCATCTCGTGCCTGCGGCGCCGATCCGGCGCGGCGCGGTGCTGAAAGCCGGCGATACCGGCGCCGAGGTCGAGGCGCTGCAGTCGATGCTGGCGCTCTACGGCTATGGCGTCGAGATATCCGGTATCTTCGACCGCCAGACCGAGATCGTCGTCGAAGCGTTTCAGCGGCATTTCCGGCCACGCTTGGTGGATGGCGTCGCCGACGGCTCGACAATCCGCACGCTGCAAAGCCTGCTGACTTCCCTCAGGTCAGTTGCGTCTAAATAACCTTTTCCTGATATTCGAGTTACAGCCTGTCACTGAAAGTGAATTGCCTCGCCTTGATCGACACCAATTCGGCCCTCAAAGGCAGTTCGTGCAAGTTATCAGGCCTTCATCCCCCCGGAAGTCCCGATATTGATTAGGCGTTGCTGCGTGAAGATCTTCGCGCGGCTCAGACAGAACAGGACCACATGCAGAAATTGACCGTTGTAACGGCAGCTATTGCTGCCGGCGTGATGACTTTTGCCCTCAATGCGGCCGATGCCGCACCTCTGAGCCAGAGGGCAGACCAGGGCTTCATCGCCGCACCCGCCAAAACCGCCATGACGAAAGCGAGCCCGAAAGCCAAGAGGACAGCCACTGCCAAGGTGCAAAAGGCAGCTGTGGTGAAGGTCAGAAAAGCGACGGCCAAGAGGCATTTGAAGCGCGGCAGGAAGAGCATCGACCGGACGACGACCGCATCGATCGGTCCGAGCACTGCTGCGGAATCGACGGCGGCGGCCGCGCTCGGCGGCCAGTATTCAGCGATCATCGCCCGCCATGCGGCGGCCGAAGGCGTGCCGGTATCGCTGGCCAAGGCGGTGATCAAGATCGAGAGCAACTACAGGCCCAACATCGTTGGCAGCGCCGGCGAGATCGGTCTGATGCAGATCAAGCCGGCAACGGCGCGCATGATGGGCTACAGCGGCTCGACCAAGGGCCTGTTCGATCCCGACACCAACATCAAATACGGCATGAAGTATCTCGCCATGGCGCGCAATCTCGGTGGCGGCACGACCTGCGGCACCATCCTGAAATACAATGCCGGCCATGCCGCGACGCGCATGAACCCGGTGTCGGCCGCTTACTGCGGCAAGGTCAAGGTGCAGATGGCGGCATTGGGATCGCCGGCATAAGTCTGCTTTTTCATTTGCGTTTTCGCACGTGAACCCCTTTATACGCTCTGCCAGCTGGCCGGGCGGCCGCACCCGCAAAGCCGAAAGGCTGCGGGTGAGGAAAGTCCGGGCTCCATGGAGACACGGTGCCGGTTAATGGCCGGCGGGGGCGACCCCAGGGAAAGTGCCACAGAAAGCAAACCGCCACGATTTATCGGGGTAAGGGTGAAAGGGTGGGGTAAGAGCCCACCGCGCGACTGGCAACAGGAGCGGCACGGTAAACCCCACCGGGAGCAAGACCGAATAGGGACGGTGCGAGGGGAAACCTTCGAGGGCTGTTTCCGGCTCACCGTCCGGGTAGGTTGCGTGAGGCGCATGGCAACATGCGTCCAAGATGAATGGCCGCCACGTTCTCGCCCCGCAAGGGGCGGGGGCCATACAAAACCCGGCTTACAGGCCAGCTGGCAGTTTCTTCTACTGCATCGTGACGAAATCCTTTGAGATCAGCAGGTTGCGCCCTCGGGCGCGCCTGTTGATTCAAGCGCCAATCCTGTCCAGCGATGCTTCGATCGCTTGCCACAGTTCTTCGACCGGCTCGCAACCGACCGACAGGCGCACGAAGCCTGGCGGAACGGCGTCGCCTCGCTTGGCGCGCCGCTCGGCTGAGGTGTGGACGCCGCCGAAGGATGTCGCCGCCTGCATCAGGGTGCAATTGTTGATGAAGTCCTCGGCTTTCTCCTCCGATGCAAACTCGAAGGAGACGAGAAAACCGAAACGCTCCATCTGGGCGCGGGCAAGATTGTGCGAGGGGTCGCCTTCAAGGCCGGGATAGCGCAGGCCGCTCACCGCGCGATGGTCTTTCAAGCGCTTCGCGATCACCTCCGCCGAAGTGCACATGCGGTCGAAGCGCACGTCCAGCGTCTCCAGGCCGCGATGGACCAGCCATGCCTCGAACGGTCCGGGAATGCCGCCCGCGGTCTCGCGCCAGCCGGTGACGGCGGCGATGATGTCGGGGTTGCGGCTGGCGACATGGCCGAACAGCACGTCGGAATGACCATTGGCCGCCTTGGTGTCCGCGGCAACGACAATGTCGGCGCCGAGATCGAGCGGGCGCTGGCCGAACGGCGTCATCGTGGTGTTGTCGACGACGACCGTTGCGCCCGCCCTATGGGCAGCCTCGGCGACGGCTGTGATGTCGCAGATGTCCAGTCGCGGATTTGACGGGGTTTCGATGTAGACGAGCCGATAACCGTCGAAGCCGCCGTCGAGGAAGGTCGATGTCGGCCTGAGATCATAGCTGATGCCGAAGGACTTGAGAAAGCGCTCGGCCAGCGCCCGCGTGGCGTGATAGCCGTCGGAAGGCAAAAGGACGCGGTCGCCGGTTTTCAGCAGTCCGAAAAACACCGCAGAGATCGCCGCCATTCCCGAGGGGAAGCCGACGCATGGGGCGTCCTCCAGATGCGCCAGCATGTGCTCGACCGCGTCCCAGGTGGCGTTGCTGTAACGGCCATACTGACTGTAGCCGGCGCCGTCGCCCGGGTTGTGGAAAATGGCGGCCATGGTCAGCGGCAAAGGGATGGGGTCGCCTTTGGCAAGCCCGCCGCGACGCAGATGGGCAAGGGAGGCCGCTCGTGACCTGGCTGTTTCGGACATGGATTTTCTAACCTTGTTGCTGAGCGGAAAAGTTGGCCGACGCTATGCGCGGCTGCGGTGCACGGCAAGCCGCCTCCGGTTGGGCCAAGCCGCTCTAAACGGTTCGTTAGGCTTAATGGACGATAAAGACGGGAGCGTTGACCAAGCTGCTCTCACCGGTTGTGGCGCGCGCGTTTGTGAAGCCTGTTCCCGTTGACGCCCATAGTGCCCCATGATATCCCATCTCGATACCAAAGCCTTCGTTCCGCGTCAGGGTAAAGCGTACGCCAATCGGGCAGCCGCGGCGGCTGTGCGTTTGCCGGGTTTTGCCGTTGGGAATGAAGCCGTTTTTCGGCAGGGGACGCGCTGCGGCGCGGGCGAAAACATGGAGAGGGGTGCGGCGGCGGAAGCGGCTGTAACGTGTCATGGACCGGTTTCTGTCAAGCGCGGTGAACAGGATCGATGCGAAGGGGCGGGTCTCCGTTCCGGCGCATTTTCGCGCGGTCGTGCAGAAGCGCGGTTATTCCGAACTCTACGCGCTGCGCGGCCTGGATGTCCCGGCGATGGATGTCGGCGGCCTCGACCTGCTCGACCGCTACGAACAGCGCATCGCGCTGGAAGATCCTTTTTTGCAGACGGCGGACGACATGTCCTTCTTCTGCCATGGCGACGGGACGTTCCTGAAGCTCGACCAGGACGGCCGCATCACGATGAGCGATTTCATCCGCGAGCACACGGGCATTTCGACGGACGTGGCCTTTGTCGGCCGCGGCAATTTCTTTCAAATTTGGGAGCCGGGTCGGCTTGCCGCCTATGGCGCGCAGGCGCGCGCCCGGCTTTTGCAGCTTCGGCAGGGGACGACGGCTCACGAGGCCAAGGCTGGGGAGCGACCGGAATGATGGCGAGTCACGGCGATGATATCAGCGCCGTTGGCGGACCGGCCCGTCACATTCCGGTCCTCCTTGCCGAAGTGCTGGAGGCGCTCTCGCCCAAAGCCGGCGATGTGATCGTCGACGGTACGTTCGGCGCCGGCGGCTACACCAAGGCGATCCTGGCAAGCGGTGCCTCTGTCGTGGCGATCGATCGCGATCCGGACGCCATTGCCGCGGGGCGGAGCCTGGAGCAGCAATCCGACGGTAGGCTGAGGCTGGTGCAGGCGCCGTTCTCGACGCTGGACGAACAGGTCGAAAGCGCCGACGGCGTCGTCCTCGACATCGGCATTTCCTCCATGCAGGTCGACCAGGCCGAGCGCGGCTTTTCGTTTCGCGCCGACGGTCCGCTCGACATGCGCATGGCACAGGCGGGCTTGAGCGCCGCCGATGTCGTCAACAGCTTCAAGACGGGCGATCTTGCCCGCATTTTCGGTTTCCTTGGCGAAGAGCGCAACGCCGGTCGCATTGCCCGCATGATCGAGGCGCGCCGCGAAAAAATCCCCTTCGAGCGCACGCTCGACCTCGCCGATGCCATCGAGACGCATATCGGCCGCGCGCCGAAGGACAAGATCCATCCGGCCACCCGGGTCTTCCAGGCGCTGCGCATTTTCGTCAACGACGAGCTTGGCGAACTGGCCAAGGCCCTGGTGGCGTCCGAGCGCGTGCTGAAGCCCGGCGGGCGGCTTGCCGTGGTGACGTTCCATTCGCTGGAAGACCGCATCGTCAAGCGCTTTATTGCCGACCGCGCCGACGCGGTGACCGGCTCGCGCCATATGCCCGAGGCGCATGCGCGCAGCGCGACCTTCCGCAAAGCCGGTGGCGGCGTCACGCCCGGCGACGCCGAAATAGCAGCCAATCCGCGGGCGCGCTCGGCGCGGCTGCGCGCTGCCATCCGCACCGAGGCGCCGGCGCGCGCCGGCGACCTTTCGATTTTCGGCCTTCCCAAGCTTCCCGGCATCCAGGCGCCGCGAGAGAGGTGAACACTTGTTTCGAACCAGCGACATAGTCCTGATCGCCGTCATGGTCTCGGCCGCGGCCCTGACCTACAAGGCCAAGCGCGAGGCTGAGGAACAACTGGCTTCGGTGCAGAAGATCGAGGCGCAAATCCGCTACGAGGAGGATACCATCGACCTGCTTAAGGCCGACTGGAGCCTGCTGACCCAGCCGTCGCGCCTGCAGAAGCTGGCCGAAACCTACAAATCGCAGCTCGCACTCGAGCCGGTCAATGCGCGGCAGATCGTCGGGATCGACGATCTCCCGGCAAAACCGCTCAACATAGAGGACCTGTCGTCGCAGCGGCTTGGCGGCATGGCTGATATCTCCGGCAAAGCACCAGCCGGCAAGGATCCTGTGGTGACCGGAGCCATCGTCCAATGATCTCCGGATTTCCCAGGATCGCCAAACTTCCATCGATCGGCAAATTGCTGAAGCGCCGAGCAAGGACCGGCGAGGGCGGCTCGATCGTCGTCGAGGGTGCGCGCAAGGCGACCGGCGGCAAGGCCAAGACCCGCATCATCATGACGATGGCGGTTTTCTTCGGCATCTATTCGACCATCGCCGGGCGGCTGGTCTATCTCGGTTTCCAGAATCCCGACATGTCGGGCGGGCCGCAAAGCCGGGTGACGGCGTCACGTCCAGACATCGTCGACCGCAACGGCGAGGTGCTGGCGACCGACATCAAGACGGCATCGCTGTTTGCCGAGCCGCGCCGCATCGTCGATGCCGACGAGGCGATCGAAAAGCTGTCGACCATTCTGCCCGACATCGACCCCGAGCAAACTTACCACAAGCTGAAGAGCGGCGCCGGCTTCGTCTGGCTGCAGCGGCAGCTGACGCCCAAGCAGCAGGCCGACATCATGCAGCTCGGCATTCCCGGCATCGGCTTTCGCACGGAAAAGCGCCGCTTCTATCCGGCCGGCGTGACCTCGTCCTACATTGTCGGCCTCACCAACATCGACAATCAGGGCATCTCCGGCATGGAGAAATACATCGACGAGCAGGGGCTGAGCGACCTGCAGGCCTCAGGCCTTGCGATCGCCAAGGATTTGAAGCCGGTGCAGCTGTCGATCGATCTGCGCGTCCAGCATGTGGTGCGCGACGAGATCGCCGCTGGCCTCGAACGCTATCGAGCCATGGGCGCGGGCGCCGTCGTGCTCAACATCAAGACCGGCGAAGTGGTGGCGATGGCCTCGGTGCCGGATTTCGATCCGAACAATCCCTTCAATGCGCAGGACAAGGATCGGCTGAACCGCATGTCGGCCGGCCTCTACGAGATGGGCTCTACCTTCAAGAGCTTTACCTCGGCCATGGCGCTCGATTCCGGCAAGGCCAATATGAACAGCCGTTTCGACGCATCGCATCCGATCCGTGTCGGCCACCAGGCCATCCACGATTTCCATGGCAAGAACCGCGTGCTGTCACTGCCGGAAGTGTTCCTCTATTCCTCCAACATCGGATCGGCCCGTGAGGCCGAAATGGTCGGTATCGAGGGGCATCGCGAATTCCTGCATCGCCTCGGTATCCTGGACAGGATGCAGACGGAACTGCCTGAAGTCGCCCGCCCGACCGAGCCGAAGGTCTGGAAACAGGTCAACTCCTTCACCATCGCGTTCGGCCATGGCGTGTCGACGACACCGCTGCAGGCCGCCGTCGGCTGCGCGGCGCTGATGCAGGGCTACCTGATCCAGCCGACATTCCTGGTCCGCAGCGAGCAGGAAGCAATGGCGGTGGCCAAGAGAGTGGTCAGCGAAAAGACGGTGGAGGGCATGCGCTACCTCTACACGCTCAATGCCGAGAAAGGCTCGGCAAGAAACGCCAGAGCCCCCGGGTATCGCGTCGGCGGCAAGACCGGAACGGCCGAGAAGGTCATCAATGGCCGCTACTCGAAGGAACTGAATTTCAATACCTTCGTCGCCGCCTTCCCGATGGACGATCCGCAATATCTGGTGTTTACGATTGCCGACGCTCCGCATCCGGAAAAGCCAGGGATGACCGACGTCGCGGCCAACAATGCGGGTGTCATGGCCGGCAATATCATCAGGCGGGCAGCCGCCATGCTTGGCGTGAAGCCAGATTTCAGCCATGAAAATGGTGCAACGCTGGTTTCCTATCAGTGATTCTTGGGGCGCGCCGGCAACTGCGCGCTATTTTGTTGAGATAAACGGGGTTCGATGCACCTGAGAGATTTAGCCGGTATCCTGCCTGTCGAGGGAACAGCTTCCCGCGATGTGGAGGTAACCGGGATTTCGTCGGATTCCCGTCAGGTCAAACCGGGTCTCGTCTTTTTTGCGCTTGCCGGCAGCAAGGCGGACGGCGCTGCCTATGCCGCCGATGCGGCGAAGCGCGGCGCGGCGGCGATTGTTGTGGGCAAGACCAGCGCGGTTACGGGCCTGTCGGTCCCGGTTCTCAGCGTTGACGACCCCCGCCTGGCATTGGCGCTGAGCGCGGCACGTTTCTTCGGCAAGCAGCCTGACACCATGGTCGCGGTCACCGGCACCGCCGGCAAGACTTCGGTCGCCGCCTTCACCAGGCAGATCTGGGAGCAGGCCGGCTTTGCCGCCGCTTCGATCGGCACCACCGGGGTGGTGGCGCCAGGCCGCAACGACTATGGCTCGCTGACCACGCCCGATCCGGTTGCTTTGCACCAGCTACTCAAGGAATTGGCTGAGGCCGGCGTCACCCACGCTTCGATGGAAGCCTCCAGCCATGGTCTCGACCAGCGCCGGCTGGACGGCGTCAGGCTTGCCGCCGGCGGTTTCACCAATCTCGGCCGCGACCATATGGACTATCATCCGACGGTCGAGGACTATCACCGCGCGAAATTGCGCCTGTTCGACACGCTGCTGCCGCAAGGCGCGCCGGCTGTCATCTTCGCCGACGATCCGTGGTCGGCGCCGACGATAAAGGCGGCGCAGGCCGCGGGGCTCAATGTGCTGACGGTCGGCCGCCATGGCGATTTCCTGCGCCTGAAGCGGGTCGAGCACGAGCGCCACCGCCAGCGCGCCGAGGTTGAGGCCGACGGCGTGATCTATGAGATCGACCTGCCGCTGGCCGGTGATTTCCAGATCGCCAACGCCCTGGTTTCTGCGGGCCTGGCTATTTCGACTGGAACACCAGTCGCCAAGGCTTTGATGGCGTTGGAGAAACTCCAGGGGGCACCAGGCCGGCTCGACCTTGTCGGCGCGACCGTCAATGGCGCGCCGGTCTATGTCGATTATGCCCACAAGCCGGATGCGCTGGAAAATGTGCTGGCCGCGGTGCGCCCGTTCACCACCGGTCGCGTCATCGTCGTTTTCGGCTGCGGTGGCGACCGCGATAGGGGCAAGCGGCCGATCATGGGCGAGATCGCCACGCGGTTAGCCGATGTCGTCATCGTCACCGACGACAATCCACGTTCGGAAGTCCCCGAAACCATCCGCGCCGCGATCCTCGCGGCTGCGCCCGGCGCCATCGAAATCGGCGACCGCCGCAAGGCGATCCACGAAGCGGTCGCGATGCTCAAAGCCGGCGATACACTGATCGTTGCCGGCAAGGGCCATGAAGAGGGCCAGACCATCGGCGCCGAGACATTTCCTTTCTCAGACCATGAGGAAGTCCGCTCGGCGCTGCGGGAGCGGGCCGCATGAGCATGCTCTGGACTGCCGATGCGCTGGTCGACGCCATGGGCGGACGGCCGCTCGGGCCGATGCCGGAGGGCATTTCGGGGATATCGATCGACAGCCGCAGCCTGCAGCCGGGCGATGCTTTCTTCGCCATCAAGGGCGAGGCGATGGATGGCCATGATTTCGCGACCGCGGCGATCAAGGCCGGCGCCGGCGTGCTCGTTGTCGCCGAAGGCAAATTGCCGTCGCTCGGGCGTCTGACGGCGCCGATGATCGTAGTGCCGGACGTGCTGGCGGCGCTGGAAAAGCTTGGCGCCGCCGCCCGCGCGCGCTCCAAGGCTAAAGTCATCGCGGTGACCGGCTCGGCCGGCAAGACCACCACCAAGGAAGCGTTGCGCCATGTTCTGTCGGCCGTCGGCAAAGTGCACGCCTCGGCGCAGTCGTTCAACAATCACTGGGGTGTGCCGCTGACGCTGGCGCGCATGCCGGACGATTGCGACTATGCGGTGTTCGAGATCGGCATGAACCATCCCGGCGAGATCCGGCCGCTGGTCAAGATGGTCCGGCCGCATGTCGCCATCGTCACGCTGATCGCCGCCGCCCATCTCGGCTTCTTCAAAAATCTCGACGAGATCGCCAAAGCCAAGGCCGAGATTTTTGAAGGCATCGAGCCTGGCGGTGCTGCATTGTTGAACCGTGACGATTCACGCTGGAAGCTGCTCGACAAGATGGCGCGCGCCGCCGGCATAGAACATGTCTTCAGCTTCGGCGAAAACGTCCGCTCGACCTACAAGCTGACCAAATGCGAGCTGCAGGCCGACCATTCCGTCATCACCGCCAGGATCGGCGGGCAAGAGGTGACGGCCCGCATCGGCGCGCCCGGGCGCCACATGGTGCAGAATGTGCTCGCTGTCCTCGGTGCGACACATCTCATCGAGGCTGATATCGGCAAGGTGGCGGAGGCGCTGGCGGATCTCTCTGCCGAGCGCGGCCGCGGCAAGCGGTATGTGCTGCGCCACCCCAAGGGACTAATCACGCTGATCGACGAGAGCTACAACGCCAATCCGGCATCGATGAGTGCGGCCATGGCGCTGCTCAATGCGACGCCTGTCGCGGGCGAGGGCCGGCGTATCGCCGTGCTCGGTGACATGCTCGAGCTCGGCGACCATTCGGCCAAGCTCCATGCCGCCCTGGCCGAACTGATCGTCGGCACTGGGACAAATACAGTTTTTCTCGGCGGCCCGGAAATGCGGGCGCTGGCCGATATCCTGCCCGCCGAAATCACGACGGAATACCGCGCCGGCGCCGAGGAGTTGAAGCCGCTGCTGTTGTCGGCGCTGAGGGCCGGCGACGTGGTGATGATCAAATCGTCGAAAGGCATCGGCTTTTCAAAACTGGTCGAGGCCTTGCTGGGCAAATATCCGGCGGAAGCCGCAGGCACGAAACAGAACTAGTTCCCGGGGACGGAATCGCATGTTTACACTGCTCGTCGATTTTGCGGACAAGGTCTCGGTCTTCAATGTCTTCCGCTACATCACCTTCCGCACCGGCGGCGCGCTGATCACCTCGGCGCTGATCGTCTTCATCTTCGGGCCGACCATCATCAATTCGCTCAGGCTCAGGCAAGGCAAGGGCCAGCCGATCCGCGCCGACGGTCCGCAGACGCATTTCAAGAAGGCCGGCACGCCGACCATGGGTGGACTGATGATCCTTTGCGGCATCGTCGGCTCGTCGCTGCTTTGGGCGAACCTTTCCTCGATCTATGTCTGGGTGGTGCTGCTGGTCACGCTGGGCTTCGGCTCGATCGGCTTTTACGACGACTATCTCAAGGTGACGAAGCAGTCGCATCTCGGCTTTTCCGGCAAGGCGCGGCTGGCGCTGGAGTTCGTCATCGCCGGCATTGCTGCCTGGGCGATCATGCATAATGGCCAGGCGCCGTTCTCGTCGTCGCTGACTTTCCCCTTCGCCAAGGAATTCATCATCAATCTCGGCTGGTTCTTCGTGCCGTTCTCCTGCTTCGTCATCGTCGGCGCCGGCAATGCGGTGAATTTGACCGACGGCCTCGACGGGCTGGCGATCGTGCCGATTATGATTGCGGCGGCATCCTTCGGCGTTATCGCCTATCTCTCAGGCAATGCTGTCTTCGCCGAATATCTGCAGATCCATTTCGTGCCCGGTACCGGCGAGCTTGCTGTCGTGCTCGGCGCCGTCATCGGCGCCGGCCTCGGCTTCCTCTGGTTCAATGCGCCGCCGGCGGCGATCTTCATGGGCGACACCGGCTCGCTGGCGATGGGCGGCCTCATCGGCACCGTCGCGGTCGCCACCAAGCACGAGATCGTGCTGGTCATCGTCGGCGGATTGTTTGTCGTCGAAATCCTGTCGGTGATCATCCAGGTCGGCTACTTCAAGATGACCGGCAAGCGCGTCTTCCTGATGGCGCCGATCCACCACCATTTCGAAAAGCTCGGCTGGACCGAAAGCCAGGTGGTGATCCGCTTCTGGATCATCGCCGTCATCCTGGCGCTGGTCGGCCTGTCGACCCTCAAGTTGAGATAGGAGCCCGCTTGGTCCCCGCCGCATCCTTCTCGGGCAAACGCGTTTCGCTCTTCGGGCTCGGTGGCTCGGGGATCGCCACGGCGCGCGCGCTGATCGAGGGCGGGGCCGACGTGCTGGCCTGGGACGACAATCCCGACAGCGTTGCCAAGGCCGCTGGACAAGGCATTGCGACCGCCGATCTGCGCGGCGCCGACTGGGCGAAATTCTCGGCCTTCGTGCTGTCGCCCGGCGTGCCGCTGACGCATCCCAAGCCGCACTGGACGGTAGAGCTGGCGCGTGGCGCCGGCGTCGAGGTGATTGGCGACATCGAACTGTTCTGCCGCGAGCGAATCTCGCGTGCACCGACAGCACCGTTCATCGCCATCACCGGCACCAACGGCAAGTCGACGACCACGGCGCTGACCGCGCATATCCTCAAATCGGCGAGGCGCGACACGCAGATGGGCGGCAATATCGGCCGCGCCATCATGACGCTCGATCCGCCGCAGCCCGAGCGCCACTATGTCGTCGAATGCTCCTCCTATCAGATCGATCTCGCGCCCTCGATCAATCCGACGGCCGGCATCCTGCTCAACCTGACGCCGGACCATCTCGACCGTCACGGCACCATGCAGCACTACGCCTCGATCAAGGAGCGGTTGGTCGCCGGCAGCGAGACGGCGATCGTCGGCGTCGACGATAGCTGGTGCGCGCAGATCGCCGACCGGCTGGAGCGGGCGGGCAGGCAGGTGATCCGCATCTCCAAGCGGCTGCCGCTGACCGATGGCTATTTCGCCGACGGCTCCAATCTGATGGAAGCCGTGCATGGCCGCTACAGCCGCGTCGCTTTCCTCGAGGGCATCGGCTCGCTGCGCGGCCAGCACAATGCGCAGAACGCGCTGGCCGCGGTCGCTGCCTGTTTGAAGGTCGGGCTGGACTTCGGCGAGATACAGGTGGGCCTCGAGAGCTTTCCAGGTCTGGCGCATCGCATGGAGCAGGTCGGCCGCAAGGACCATGTGCTGTTCGTCAACGATTCCAAGGCGACCAATGCCGATGCGGCGGCACCCGCTAT
Source organism: Mesorhizobium sp. 128a (assembly GCF_053848025.1). Lineage (NCBI taxonomy): Bacteria > Pseudomonadati > Pseudomonadota > Alphaproteobacteria > Hyphomicrobiales > Phyllobacteriaceae > Mesorhizobium > Mesorhizobium sp. 128a. The sequence continues at coordinate 141,926 of NZ_JBSPKY010000009.1, forward strand.
GTCGAGCTTCCCGCGCATCTACTGGATCGCCGGCGGACTGCCCAAGGAGGGCGGCATCGAGCCGCTGCGCGGGTTCTTCCCGCGCATCGCCAAGGCCTATCTCATTGGCGAGGCCGCGCCAGCCTTTTCGGCGACGCTCGGTGAAGCCGTGCCTTACGAGATCTCGGGCACGCTGGCCGCTGCGGTCGACCATGCCGCGAACGACGCGGCCAAGGATCACAGCGGCGAGGTGGTGGTGCTGCTGTCGCCGGCCTGCGCCAGTTTCGACCAGTTCAAGAATTTCGAAGTTCGCGGCGAAGCCTTCAGGCAAGCTGCGAATGCTATCGAGGGTGTGAAACCCATCGGAGGGGCACGATAATGCAGAGCCGTCTCGACAAAAGCCCGGTTGCAACCTGGTGGTGGACGATCGATCGCTGGTTCCTGGCGGCGTTCCTGTCGCTGATGGGGCTCGGCATCGTGCTGTCCTTCGCGGCAAGCCCGGCGGTGGCCGAACGCATCGGCCTCGACAGTTTCCATTTCGCCACCAGGCAGATCATCTTCACCGTGCCGGCGCTCGGCGTGATGCTGGCCGTGTCTTTCCTCGAATCCAGACAAATTCGGCGCATGGCGCTCGTCATCCTGTGCATCATGCTGGTGCTGATGGTGGCCGTTCTCTACATCGGCGTCGAAGTGAAGGGCGCGCGGCGCTGGGTGTCGTTTGTCGGCATGTCGATCCAGCCGTCGGAATTCCTGAAACCAGCCTTCGTCATCGTCTGCGCCTGGCTGTTCGCCGAACACAAGCGCCAGCCCGACATTCCCGGCAATCTGTTCGCGCTGCTGCTCCTGATCCTGGTCATCTCGCTGTTGGTGGCGCAACCCGATCTCGGCCAGACCATGCTGGTGACCGGCACCTGGGGCGTCATGTTCTTCATGGCCGGGCTGCCATGGCTGTGGATCATCGCGCTTGGCGCCACCGGCGCCAGCGGCCTGTTTGCCGCCTATACGGTGTTCCCGCACGTCGCCGCCCGCATCGACAAATTCCTGACCGGCGAAGGCGACACGTTCCAGGTCGACATGGGTCGCGAGGCGCTGATCAACGGCCACTGGTTCGGCGTCGGGCCGGGCGAGGGCACGGTCAAGCGCGTGATCCCCGATGCTCATGCCGACTTCGTGTTTTCAGTCGCGGGCGAAGAGTTCGGCCTGATCATGTGCTTCTTCATCATGTCGATCTTTGCCTTCATCGTGCTGCGCGGCCTGAGCACCGCATTGAAGGAACATGACGATTTCACCCGCTATGCCGTCGGCGGCCTGGTCACGGTGTTCGGCCTGCAGTCGGTCATCAACATGTGCGTCAATCTGCAGCTGATGCCGGCCAAGGGCATGACCCTGCCATTCATCTCCTATGGCGGCTCCTCGCAGATCGCCATTGCCATCTCGATGGGCATGGTACTGGCGCTGACGCGCAAGCGACCGGAAAAGCGCAAGCAGATGGGCTTTGCCCTTTCGCAGCGCGCCTTGCCGGCGGAGTGATATGGCGAGGGGTGTCATTCTTCTCGCGGCGGGCGGAACCGGTGGACATCTGTTTCCGGCCGAGGCGCTGGCGCATGAGCTGATCGAGCGCGGCTGGAGCGTGCATCTGGCGACGGACGACCGCGCCGAGCGGTTTGCCGGGCATTTCCCGGCCGCCGCCATCCATCCGATCCAGTCGGCGACGATGGGCTCGAAAAACCCTGTCGCCCTGCTTGGCGCGTTCTGGAAGATCTGGCGCGGCGTGCGGCAGGCTTCCGCCGTCATCGCCAGGATCAAACCTGACGCGGTTGTCGGCTTCGGCGGCTATCCGACCTTGCCGCCGCTTTATGCCGCGACACGACGGAAGGTGCCGACGCTGATCCACGAGCAGAATGCGGTGATGGGCCGGGCCAACCGGGCGCTGTCCGGCCGTGTCGATGCCATTGCCGGCGGCTTCCTGCCCGAAGATGAAAGTGCCGCTGGCGCCAAGACGGTCATAACAGGCAATCCGGTCAGGCCGCCGATCCTGGAGGCCGCAAAGACGCCGTACACGCCATCCGCCGGGGAAGAGCCGTTTCGGCTCCTGGTGTTCGGCGGCAGTCAGGGCGCGCAGTTCTTTTCCGATGCCATGCCGGCGGCCATCGCACTGCTTTCCGATGCGCAACGCAAGCGGCTGGTGATCACCCAGCAGGCCCGCGCCGACGACGTGGCGCGGGTGAAAGTCGGCTATGCGGCCCTTGGCGTCCATGTCGAGGTCTCGCCGTTCTTCACCGATATGGCGCAGCGCATTGCGGCGGCGCATCTGGTGATTTCGCGCTCCGGCGCCTCAACGGTCTCGGAAATCGCCGTCATCGGCCGGCCGGCGCTGCTGGTGCCTTATCCCTATGCGCTGGACCACGACCAGGCAGCGAACGCGGCCGCCGTTGCGGCGGCTGGTGGCGGTGAAGTGCATCCGCAATCGTCGCTGTCGCCGGAGCGCATCGCGGCGCTTGTTGGCGGGCTGATGGACAGTCCCGAGCGGCTGGCGGCCATGGCTGCCGGCGCAAAGTCTGCCGGCAGGCCGAACGCGGCACGGTTGCTCGCCGATCTCACAGAGGCTATTGCGTCCAGAAAAACCGTATCGGATTTCAGGAAAGGGACGCATTGATGAAGATGCCGCAGACCATCGGCCTTGTGCATTTCATCGGCATTGGCGGCATCGGCATGAGCGGCATCGCCGAGGTGCTGCACAATCTCGGCTACAAGGTGCAGGGCTCCGACCAGGCCGACAGCGCCAATGTGCAGCGGCTGCGCGACAAGGGCATCGAATGCTTCGTCGGCCACAAGGCCGAGAATGTCGGCGCTGCCGAAGTCGTGGTCGTTTCGACCGCGATCAAGAAGACCAATCCGGAGCTGAAGGCCGCGCGCGAAAAGCTGCTGCCGATCGTGCGCCGCGCCGAGATGCTGGCCGAACTGATGCGCTTCCGCCAGGCCGTCGCCATCGGCGGCACGCATGGCAAGACGACGACGACCTCGATGGTGGCGACGCTCCTCGACGCCGGCGGGCTCGACCCGACGGTGATCAATGGCGGCATCATCAACGCTTACGGCACCAATGCCCGCATGGGCGATGGCGAATGGATGGTGGTCGAAGCCGATGAGAGCGACGGCACCTTCCTCAAGCTGCCGGCCGAAATCGCCGTCGTCACCAATATCGATCCCGAGCATCTCGACCACTATGGCAGCTTCGACAAGGTGCGTGAGGCGTTTCGCCAGTTCGTCGAGAACGTGCCGTTCTACGGCTTTGGGGTGATGTGCACCGACCATCCGGAAGTGCAGGCGCTGGTCAGCCGCATCGAGGACCGCCGCGTCATCACCTATGGCGAGAACGCACAGGCCGATGTGCGCTTCACCAACCATCGCATGGCGGGCGCCGCCAGCGAGTTCGACGTGGTGATCCGCGACCGCAAGGCCGGCGGCCAGACGACCATATCGGACCTGCGGCTGCCGATGCCCGGCCGCCACAACGTTTCCAACGCCACCGCCGCGATTGCGGTTGCGCATGAGCTCGGCCTGTCGGCCGACGCGATCAAGAAGGGCCTGTCGTCCTTTGCCGGCGTCAAACGGCGCTTCACCCACACCGGCTCGTGGAACGGCGTCGAGATCTTCGATGATTACGGCCATCACCCGGTCGAGATCACGGCGGTGCTGAAGGCGGCACGCAGCGCCACCAAGGGCCGTGTCATCGCCATCGCGCAACCGCATCGCTTCACCCGGCTGCACAATCTGTTCGACGAATTCTCGGTCTGCTTCAACGATGCCGACACGGTGATGCTGGCACCGGTCTATGCGGCGGGCGAGGAGCCGATCGATGGCGTGACCTCTGAGGCGCTGGTGTCGCGCATCCGTTCCGGCGGCCATCGCGATGCGCGCTATATCGAAGGTCCGGCTGCCATCGCCCCCACCATTCACGACTTGGCCAAGCCCGGCGACTTTGTCATCTTCCTCGGCGCCGGCAACATCACCCAATGGGCCTATGCGCTGCCCAAAGAACTCGGCGGTGCGGTCTCATGATGCGCGGCCAGGATCTGCTCGACAAACTGGGCGACCGGCTTACCGGCTTGCGCGGCCGGCTGACACCGAACGCCGAGATGGACAAGATCACCTGGTTCCGCGCCGGAGGGCTGGCCGAGGCACTGTTTCAGCCGGCCGACGAGGAAGACCTTGCCGCCTTCCTGCGCGCCGTCCCGGAGGAGATCCCGCTGACCATCGTCGGTGTCGGCTCGAACCTGTTGGTGCGCGACGGCGGCATTCCGGGTTTCGTCGTCAGGCTTTCGGCGAAGGGCTTTGGCGAGGCCGAGGCGGTTTCGCCGACCGGCATCAAGGCAGGTGCGGCGACGCCCGACAAGCGCGTCGCTGCCGTTGCCTATGAGGCCGGCATTGGCGGTTTTCATTTCTATCACGGCATTCCCGGGGCCGTTGGCGGCGCGCTCAGGATGAATGCCGGTGCCAATGGCGTCGAGACGCGCGAGCGCGTCGTCGAGGTGCGGGCGCTCGACCGCAAGGGCAACCTCCACACCCTCAGCAATGAAGACATGGGTTACGCCTATCGCCATTCGGCAGCACCGGCCGGGCTGATCTTCACCTCGGCCATTTTCGAAGGTGTTCCCGAAGACAAGGCGGCGATCAAGGCGGCGATGGACGCCGTCCAGACGCATCGCGAGACGGTGCAGCCGATCCGCGAGAAGACCGGCGGCTCGACCTTCAAGAATCCGGAAGGCACTTCGGCCTGGAAGGAGATCGACAAGGCCGGCTGCCGTGGACTGATGATCGGCGGCGCGCAGATGTCGCCGATGCACTGCAACTTCATGATCAACACCGGAACCGCGACCGGCTACGACCTCGAATATCTCGGCGAGACGGTGCGCGCCCGTGTGCTTGAAAATTCGGGTATCCGGTTGCAGTGGGAGATCAAGCGCCTCGGCAATTTCCGCCCCGGCCATGCCGTGCAGGAATTCCTCGGGCAACTGCTTTAAGGCGCATTGATATTCAGCTGAGGCCGGCCTGCAAACGATGGCCTTCTGCGCTTCCGGTGCTCACGGACTTGAATGTCCGCTCCGCTCCGGTTCTCGAACGCCACCATTTTCGGCTCGGCCTGACCTGAGTTTCAACGCAGCTTGGTGCGTTAGCGCGTGCTGAAGTTCATGTGATGCATGAACTTCGAACGGTCCGAAATACCCATCCGACCGTTGCTGCAAAGACTCACAATCCGCTTTTTCCGGCTGTTTTTACGGAAAGTGAATCTGTCGGAATCATAAGCACTTGCCAGCGAATCAACTCTCTGATTCTCTGCCCTAAAGCGTTTCCTGATTTGAGTCGTTCGACGCGTCGACCGCGTTTTCCGTCTGGGGGGCAACCTGCCGGGAGACTCGGACTCAATCTGGTCGCTGAATGCGTGGTTGCGAGCCCGCCGTGAGAGGGGATGACGGGATATGAAGAACAAGCATGTGGCTGTCCTCCTGGGCGGATTCTCGTCCGAGCGGCCCGTGTCTCTGTCTTCGGGGAAGGCGTGTGCTGATGCGCTTGAGAATGAAGGCTACCAGGTTACCCGCGTCGATGTCGCGCGCGATGTCGGCGCCGTGCTCGCGGAGCTCAAGCCGGATGTTGTCTTCAACGCGCTGCACGGCCCGTTCGGCGAGGACGGCACCATCCAGGGCATCCTCGAGTATCTGGCCATTCCCTACACTCATTCGGGCGTGCTCGCCTCGGCGCTCGCCATGAACAAGGAGCAGGCCAAGAAGGTGGCCAAGGCTGCCGGCATTGCGGTGGCGGAATCGAAGGTTGCCAGCCGCTTTGCCATCCAGAACAAGCATCCGATGAAACCGCCCTATGTGGTCAAGCCGGTCAATGAAGGCTCGAGCTTCGGCGTCGTCATCGTGCATGAAGGCCAGTCGCATCCGCCGCAGGTCATCGGTTCGTCCGAATGGAAATATGGCGAGACCGTCATGGTCGAGCGCTACATCCATGGCCGTGAGTTGACCTGCGCTGTCATGGGCGACGTGGCGCTTGGTGTCTGCGAGATCATTCCGACCGGCCATTCCTTCTACGACTACGATTCAAAATACGTCGCCGGCGGGTCAAAACACGAAATCCCTGCTAAAATTTCACCGAATATTTACCAAAAAATACAGACACTGGCGCTCAAGGCACATCTGGCTATCGGCTGTCGGGGCGTTTCCCGGTCGGACTTCCGCTATGACGATCGTTACTCCGAAAACGGCGAAATTGTCTGGCTCGAGATCAACACTCAGCCTGGCATGACGCCGACGTCTTTGGTGCCTGAAATCGCCGCCCAAGCGGGGCATCCGTTCGGCGATCTGTTGAGTTGGATGGTGGGGGACGCTTCGTGTCTGCGTTGAAATGGGGACAGGACAAGGGCAGGGGCGGCGCCGGGCCGGCACTGTTCGGCATGCCGTTGTCGTTCGACCATTTCGTACTGCCGCGCGTGCTGCGCAGGCCGGTGCGCGTGCTGGCGCGCCTGGGTGGCGGCGACTTCGTCGCGCCGCGTTTTTCCGCGGCCATCCTGTCCCTTTCGCTCATTGCATCAAGCAGCCTCTATGGCGCCATTCTCGGCGGCCATGCCGACGACATCGTCCAGAGCATCACCGCCCGCACCGGCTTTGCCGTCGACCAGATCAAGGTGGTCGGCAATCGCCAGACCTCGGAGATCGATATACTGGACCGGCTGGAACTCGACGGCTGGACGTCGCTGATCGGCTTCGATGCCGAGGCCGCGCGGGAACGGATCGACACCTTGCCCTGGGTCGAAGTGGCGGCCGTGCGCAAGGTCTATCCGCATACGCTGGAAGTGCGCGTCGAGGAGCGTGAGCCCTTCGCGCTCTGGCAGCAGGGCTCGGAGCTTTCCGTCATCGAGCGCTCCGGCGCGGTGATCGCGCCGTTCTCGGGCGGCAAGCAGGCCTTGCTGCCGCTCATCATCGGCACCGGTGCGCCGGCCAAGGCGCCCGACTTCGTGGCCAAGATCAAGAAATTTCCCGAGCTTGCCGCGCGGGTCAAAGGCTATATCCGCATCGGCGAGCGGCGCTGGGACCTGAAGCTGGAAAACGGCATCACGGTCAAGTTGCCCGAGGATGGCGAGGATCAGGCGATCGCCGATCTGGTCCGCATGGATCATGACAACGGTCTTCTGACGCGCGATATCGCCGCCGTCGACATGCGCATCTCCGATCGCCTGGTCGTGCAGCTGACGCCGGAAGCGGCGACGCAGCGCCAGGCCGCGCTCAACGAAAAGCCGCAGAACCTGAAGCGCAAGCCGGAGACGAAGATATGAGCTGGCTTGGCGGCAACAGCGATGCCTCTTCGCGCCGCTCCGGCACGCTGACCGTGCTGGATGTCGGCTCGAGCAAAGTCTGCTGCGTGGTGGCGAAGCTGAAGCCGCGCGAGGACGGCAAGCTGTTGCGTGGCCGCTCGCATCGCATCCAGGTGATCGGCATCGGCCATCAGAAGTCGCAGGGCGTGAAGTCGGGCGTGGTCGTCGACCTCGACCGCGCCGAACACGCCATTCGCCTGTCCGTCGACGCCGCCGAGCGCATGGCGGGACTGACCGTGGACTCGTTGATCGTCAACATGACGGCCGGCCGGCTGAAGAGCGAAACGTACTCGGCCACGATCAATCTCGGTGGCCATCAGGCCGACGAGGCCGATATCAAGCGCGTCCTTGCCGCAGGCGCCAAGCAGGCGCTCAAGGCCGAGCGCGATGTGATCCATTCGCTGCCGGTCGGCTTTTCGCTGGACGCCGAACGCGGCGTGCGCGATCCGCGCGGCATGGTCGGCGATCAGCTCGGCGTCGACATGCATGTGCTGACGGGTGACGCCGCACCGCTGCGCAATCTGGAACTCTGCATCAACCGCTCGCATCTTTCGGTCGAGCGCATGGTGGCGACGCCCTATGCCAGCGGGCTTGCGGCGCTTGTCGACGACGAACTGGAAATGGGTGCCGCCTGCATCGACATGGGCGGCGGCACGACGACGATCTCGGTGTTTTCGGAAGGCAAGTTCGTCCATGGCGACGCCATCGCCATCGGCGGCAACCATGTGACGCTGGATATGGCCAAGGGCCTGTCGACGTCGCTCGACGCCGCCGAACGGCTGAAGGTGATGCATGGCTCGGCGCTGCCCGGCAGTGCCGACGATCGCGACCTGGTGTCGATCCAGCCGATCGGCGAGGAAGGCGAGATGCCGCTGCAGATTCCGCGCTCGGTGATGACGCGCATCATCCGCGCCCGCATAGATGAGACGCTGGAACTCCTTCGCGACCGGCTGAACAAGTCCGGCTACGGCAATGCCGTGGGAAAACGGGTCGTGCTGACCGGCGGCGCCAGCCAGCTCGCGGGCCTGCCGGAAGCGGCGCGCCGGATTCTCGGACGCAATGTGCGCATCGGTCGCCCGCTTGGCGTGGCAGGCCTGCCGGAAGCCGCCAAGGGGCCGGCTTTCTCGACGGCGGTCGGACTGCTGATCTATCCGCAGATGGCGAGTTTCGAGAGCCATCCGGCGAAAGGAATTTCCGGTCTCAGGATGACCGGAACGGGCGGAAAACTGCATCGCATGAGTCAGTGGTTGAGAGACAGTTTCTAATTGACGGGGACAGCCCCATAGGCGGCCGCGGCGGCGAAGCGGCGGGAAAGGCAAAGGACGGAGACAATGACCATCAATCTGCAAAAGCCGGACATCACCGAGCTCAAGCCGCGGATCACCGTGTTCGGTGTCGGCGGCGGTGGCGGCAATGCCGTCAACAACATGATCACCGCCGGCTTGCGCGGCGTCGAGTTCGTGGTGGCCAATACCGACGCGCAGGCGCTGACCATGTCGAAGGCCGAGCGGCTGATCCAGCTCGGCGCGCATGTCACCGAGGGCCTCGGCGCCGGATCGCAGCCGGAAGTCGGCCGCGCGGCGGCTGAGGAGTGCATCGATGAGATCATCGATCACCTCTCCAACACCCATATGTGCTTCGTCACCGCCGGCATGGGCGGCGGCACCGGCACCGGTGCTGCCCCGGTCGTTGCCCGCGCGGCGCGCGAAAAGGGCATCCTCACCGTCGGCGTTGTCACCAAGCCGTTCCATTTCGAAGGCCAGCGCCGCATGAAGACGGCCGACATGGGCATCGAGGAACTGCAGAAGTGCGTCGACACCCTGATCGTCATCCCCAACCAGAACCTGTTCCGGCTGGCCAATGACAAGACCACCTTCGCCGACGCCTTCGCCATGGCTGACCAAGTGCTCTATTCCGGAGTTGCCTGCATCACCGATCTGATGGTCAAGGAAGGCCTGATCAATCTCGACTTTGCCGACGTTCGCTCGGTGATGCGCGAGATGGGCAAGGCGATGATGGGCACCGGCGAGGCTTCGGGCGAGGGCCGCGCGATGGCCGCCGCCGAGGCAGCGATCGCCAACCCGCTGCTCGACGAGACCTCGATGAGGGGCGCCAAGGGCCTGCTGATCTCGATCACCGGCGGCCGCGACCTGACCCTGTTCGAAGTTGACGAAGCTGCGACCCGCATCCGCGAAGAGGTCGACCAGGATGCCAACATCATCCTCGGCGCCACCTTCGACGAGGAGCTCGAAGGCGTCATCCGCGTCTCGGTTGTCGCGACCGGCATCGACAAGTCGGCGGCCGAAATCGCCGCGGTGCCGATCTCGATCCGCGCTATGCCGCCGCAGCAGAAGCCTGTCAGCCGTCCGGCTCCGGCGGCGGAAAGCCGGCCAGCGCCGGTCCAGCAGACCTATGAGACGCGCGCGGCCGATCCGGTCGCCGAGGCAATCCAGCTTGCCGAAGCCAATGCGGCGGCAATGGCTCGTCCGGCGCCGATGGCCCAGGCGGAAGACTTCCGCCCGCAGAGCAAGATCTTCCAGGCTCCGCCTGCCCAGCCGCAGCCTGTCGTGCAGCAGGTCATGCAGCCGGCGCCGCTGAGGGAAATGCCGCAGCCGGTGGCTGCCGCACCGCAGCGCATGCCCCGCGTGGAGGATTTTCCGCCGGTGGTGAAGGCCGAGGTGGAAGCCAAGGGCCGTCCGGCCGACCATGAAAACAGCGGGCCAATGGGGCTGCTCAAGCGGCTGACCAACGGGCTGACGCGCCGCGAGGAAGAGCCAGCCCGGCTGCAGCCGGCGCAGCCGCGCGAACCGAAACTGCGCCAGGCAGCGCCGGAAATGCGCCGCCTTGCCAGCCAGGATCCGCAGCTTTACGCGCCGCGCCGCGGCCAGCTCGACGATCAGGGCAGGTTGACGCCACAGACCAGGTCTGCCCAGGAAGACGACCAGCTGGAGATCCCGGCTTTCCTGCGCCGCCAGGCCAACTGAGCCGTTAACGGCATGTAACACTTGTTAACAGGCAGACGAGAGATCGTTTGCCTGTTAACGCTTAAAGCGGTTTGATAACAAGGCGTTACGATGTGACGCTCACAGCAGATCGCGGTTACACAGAGTAAGAAACCGTGATTTGGAGTCTCCCTGACTGGCCACTATCTTTGCCGCAGCACTTTCGGTGTGCTGGGATTCGGGGAGTTGGCCCTGCCTGCCGATAATCAAGAGCCGCGCCCTTTGGGGCTATAAAGCGGACACGGGCGTTATGGGCTATGGGGTTTGTCTTGCAAGACTACCAGACGACACTTCGATCGCGTGCAACGCTGACAGGTACCGGCGTTCATAGCGGCAAACCGGTCACCGTCAACTTCCTTCCCGCGGACGCCGACACCGGCGTCATCTTCCACCTTTCGAACGGAAGCGAGAGCCGCGAGTTCCGTGCGCTGGTTGCCGAAGTCGGCGCAACCGACCTCTGCACCATGCTCGGCGATCCGGCAGGCGAACATATCGCCACCGTCGAACATCTGATGGCGACGCTCTTCGGGCTCGGCATCGACAACATCGTCATCGAGATCGACGGCCACGAAGTCCCGATCCTCGACGGCAGCGCGGTGGCGTTCGTCGAAGCCATCGACCAGGCCGGCATCGAGACGCTGGCGGTCAAGCGCCGCTACATCAGGGTGGTCAAGCCGGTCCGGATCGAGAACGGCGCGTCCTGGGCCGAGTTCAGGCCCTATAGCGGCACGCGCTTCGAGGTCGAGATCGATTTCGAAAGCCCGGCGATCGGCCGTCAGCTGTTCGCCTCCGACATCAACCCCGACATCTTCCGCCAGGACATTGCGCGCGCCCGCACCTTCGGTTTCATGAAGGATGTCGAGCGGCTGTGGGCAGCCGGCTATGCGCTGGGCTCGTCGCTGGAGAACTCTCTGGTGATCGGCGACGACAACCGGGTGATCAACATGGGCGGCCTGCGCTATCCCAATGAATTCGCCCGCCACAAGACGATGGACGCGATGGGCGATCTGGCGCTGGCCGGCGCCCGCTTCATTGGCTGCTTCCGTTCCTATCGCGGCGGCCACCGGATGAACGCCGCGGCCTTGCGGCGCCTGCTGTCCGACCGTTCGGCCTTCGAGGTCGTCGAGACCACGCGCCGCGAGCGCGGCCGTACCGCCGAGATGAGCGCCGTCACCGGGCCTGTCTTTGCGCCCTGGGTAATCTGATTCTTAATGGTTTTCTGGCTTTCTTGGCGTCGGCTGGTGTTGCATGGATGCATCACTGGCCGGTGAAAGCGCATAGCTTTCGGGGCAACGCCAGGCCGCCACAAAAATGTGCGATTGGCTAGACATAGCGTTGCTGGGCAAGGCAGTTATGGTTTATGGCTGCCGCCGTCTATTTGGTGCATGTCGCTCAAAAGTGGGGATCAAGTTTTGAGGGAACGCCATGCGAAAGGCATTGAAATAACGCCGAAAGGGCGCAATCCAATCATGTTCTTCAAGCGAGTTGGTCAATCGAAAGCGCCGTATCGGGCTGTTTTCCTGGCGCTTTCGGTGGTTGTGCCATCGCTGTTCCTCTCGGCCTGCATGTCGTCGGAGAAAGACGTCGATCTGTCGACCTATGTCGACCAGACCGAACCGGCGGACGTCCTTTACAATCAAGGCCTTGCCAATCTGAACGCCGGCCGCCTGGATGAGGCGAGCAAGAAGTTCGACGCCGTCGACCGCCAGCACCCCTATTCGGAATTCGCCCGCAAATCGATGGTGATGGGTGCCTTTGCCGACTACCGCGCCGGCCATTATGACGAAGCGATCGGCTCGGCCAAGCGCTACCTCACGCTCTACCCGTCGACCGACGACGCCGCTTATGCGCAATACATCATCGGCCTGAGCTACTACCGTCAGATCAAGGACGTCACCCAGGACCAGAAGGAAGCTCGCCAGACCGTGCAGACGATGCAGGATCTGGTGACGCGCTGGCCGACTTCGGAATATGTCGACGACGCCAAGGACAAGATCCGCTTCGCCAACGATCAGTTGGCCGGCAAGGAGATGCAGATCGGCCGCTACTATCTCGAACGGCGCGAATACATCGCCGCCGTCAAGCGCTTCCGCAACGTGGTCGAGAACTATTCCAACACCCGCCACGTCGAAGAGGCGCTGGCGCGTCTGACGGAAAGCTATTACGCGATGGGCCTGACCTCGGAAGCGCAGACAGCCGCCGCCGTGCTCGGCACCAACTATCCCGACAGCCAGTGGTACAAGGATTCCTACAAGCTCTTGCAGAGCAATGGGCTTGAGCCGCGCGAGAATGCCGGATCGTGGATATCCAAGGCCGGAAAGCTGATCACCGGCGCCTGAAGCCTCTACAGAGGCGGACAGCGCTTTTCGGATTGATCCGACGCTCAAACAAAAAGATAGTGCGGCGCTGCGACTCCACCGGTCGCATGCCGCATTGAGGCGCGTCGCGCCCTAAGTCTTTTGTCTTGTGCATGCCGTTGTCCCAAACCGATCCGCTTTGGGACGACATGCGATAGGTTCGGGTTCTGATGCTTTCCAGACTGTCGATCCGCGATATCGTCCTGATCGAGAAGCTGGATATCGACTTCCAGCTCGGCCTTTCCGTGCTGACCGGTGAAACCGGCGCCGGCAAATCCATCCTGCTCGACGCGCTGTCGCTGGCGCTTGGCGCGCGCGGCGACGCCTCGCTGGTGCGCCACGGCGCGGCGCAGGGCCAGGTCATTGCCGTGTTCGACGTACCGCGCAACCACCCTGTGCGCGCGCTGCTGGCCGAAAACGCCATCGAGGACGACGGCGATATCATCCTGCGCCGGCTGCAGACGGCGGATGGCCGCACCCGTGTCTTCGTCAACGACCAGCCATCCAGCGTCACCCTGATGCGCGACATCGGCCACGCACTGGTCGAAATCCATGGCCAGCACGATGAGCGCGCTCTGGTCGATCCGGGCGCACATCGCGAATTGCTGGACAGTTTTGGCGGTCATCTCGGTGCTGCCCGCGCGACTGGCGAGGCATGGCGCTACTGGCGCGGCTGCGAACAGGACTTCGCCAGGCACCGCGCGAAGGTCGAGGCGGCGGCGCGCGAGGCCGATTATCTCAGGGCGTCCGTCGCCGAACTGGCCAAGCTCGATCCGCAGCCCGGCGAGGAGACGCAGCTGGCGGAACTGCGCGCCACGATGATGCGGGCGGAAAAGATCGCTTCGGAAATACATGACGCGCAGGATGTGCTGTCTGGCCCGTCCTCGCCGCTGCCGCAGCTCGCCAGCCTGCTCAGGCGGCTGCAGCGCAAGGCGAGCGAAGCGCCGGGCCTGCTCGAGGATGTGGTGAAGTCGCTGGATGAGGCGATGCTGTCGCTCGACGCCGCGCAGTCCGGTGTCGAGGCGGCTTTGCGCGCCACCGAATATGATCCGCAGCGGCTGGAGAAAGCGGAGGAGCGGCTGTTTTCGCTGCGCGCGGCGTCACGCAAGCACAGTGTGCCCGTCGACGATCTGGCGCAGCTGCGCGATACGATGTCCGCCGATCTTGCCGATCTCGATGCCGGCGAAGGGCGCCTGCATGTCCTGGAAAAGCAGGCTGCAGCCGCGCGCGAAGCCTATGACATTTCCGCGGCCCAGCTGTCCTCGCTTCGCCACGCCACCGCGATCGGCTTGACCAAGGCTGTCATGGCCGAACTGCCGGCGCTCAAGCTCGAGCGGGCCGAGTTCATCGTTGAACTGGCCAGCGATGGCGAGAACCGTGTGGAAGAAGGCATCGACCAGGTAGAGTTTTGGGTGCGCACCAACCCCGGCACCAGGGCCGGCCCGATGATGAGAGTCGCATCCGGCGGCGAGCTGTCGCGCTTCCTTCTCGCGCTCAAGGTGGCGCTGGCGGACCGCGGCTCGGCGCCGACATTGGTCTTCGACGAGATCGACACCGGGGTCGGTGGCGCCGTGGCCGATGCCATCGGCCAACGGTTAGCGAGGCTGTCGACGCGGGTGCAGGTGCTCTCGGTCACGCATGCGCCGCAGGTCGCGGCGCGTGCGGCGACGCATTTCCTGATTTCGAAATCCGGCGGCTCCGACAAGGTCGCCACCGGCATTGCCGAGATGGACCGGGCGGCGCGCCAGGAAGAGATCGCGCGCATGCTGGCCGGCGCCACCATCACCGACGAGGCACGCGCGGCGGCAGAGCGCTTGCTGCGCGAAAATACCGCCGCTGCATAGGCTGTCGCATGGCTTTGGACAGAGTCAGGATATGGCTCCATCCCGCTGTTCGGGAATGATTTTTCCGAAATCCTGATTTATGGTGTCGCGCCACACTACAGGGACCGTTGCATGTCTGAAAAACCAGTCGAATCGTTGAGCGAAAACGAGGCCGCGGATGAGCTCCAGAGGCTGGCCGAGGAGATCGCCGGCCATGACCTGCGCTACCATGCCGAGGACGCGCCGACGATCACCGACGCCGAATATGATGCGCTGCGGCGGCGCAATCTTGCCATTGAAGAGCGCTTTCCCGGTCTGGTGCGCGAGGACTCGCCCTCGCTCAGGGTCGGCGCTGCGCCGGCGGAAGGCTTTGCCAAAGTGCGCCATGCGGTGCCGATGCTCAGCCTCGCCAAGGCCTACACCGACGAGGATGTCGCCGATTTCATTCACCGTGGCCGGCGCTTCTTCGATCGCGACAAGGATCTCGACATCGCGTTTACGGCCGAGCCGAAGATCGACGGCCTGTCGGCGTCGCTGCGCTATGAACGCGGCGTGTTCGTGCAGGGCGCTACGCGCGGCGACGGCGCTGTCGGCGAAGACATCACCGCCAACCTCCGGACCATCGCCGACATCCCCGCCAAGCTGAAGGGCTCGGGCTGGCCCGAGACCATCGAGATCCGCGGCGAGGTCTACATGACCTATGCCGAATTCGAGGCGCTGAAGGCGCGCTCGGCCGCGGTTGGCGGCCAGGACTATGTCAACCCGCGCAACACGGCGGCGGGATCGCTGCGCCAGAAGGATGCGTCCGTCACCGCCAGCCGCAATCTCAGATTTTTCGCCTATGCCTGGGGCTACACCACGCAAGATCCTGCGCCGACGCAATTCGAGTCGGTGCAGAAATTCGCCGAGTGGGGGTTCAAGGTCAGCCCGCTGATGGTGCGGGCGAAGTCTGTCGAGGAACTGATCGCGCAGTATCACAAGATCGAAGAACTGCGCTCGTCGCTCGGCTATGACATTGACGGCGTCGTCTACAAGGTCGACCAGCTGGAACTGCAGCGCCGCTGGGGTTTTGTCACCGGCGAGCCACGCTGGGCCGTTGCGCATAAATTCCCGGCCGAACAGGCAATGACGACGGTGCAAAAGATCGACATCCAGGTCGGCCGCACCGGCACGCTGGCGCCGGTGGCACGGCTGGCGCCGGTCACCGTCGGCGGCGTGGTGGTCGAAAACGTCACGCTGCACAATGAGGATTACATCAAGGGCTTCGACAGCAATGGCCTGCCGATCCGCGACGGCATCGACGTCCGCATCGGTGACACGGTTGTCATACAACGGGCGGGCGACGTGATCCCGCAGATCGTCAGCGTCGTCATCGACAAGCGGCCAGGCGGTGCCGTGCCTTATGAATTCCCGCACACTTGTCCGGTCTGCGGTTCGCCGGCGACGCGCGAGGTCAACGAGAAGACCGGCAAGGAGGATTCGCGCCGGCGCTGCACCGGCGAGCTGATCTGTGCCGCGCAGGCCGTGGAACGGTTGCGCCACTTCGTCTCGCGCGGCGCGCTCGACATCGAGGGCCTTGGTGCGGAAAACATCGACCTGTTCTTCAATTCGGGCCTGGTCAAGACAGCCGCCGACATCTTTACGCTGCGGGACCGCCGGCCGGCCGTCACCAGGGCGCTGGCCGAGCGGCGCGAGGAGCAGGCCAGGCAGCGTGAGGCGGCATCGGGCAAGGCGCGCAAGAATGTGCGCGGTGTCGAGGATCGCAACTACGAAGGCCTCGACAAGCTGTTTGCCGCAATCGATTCGCGCCGCGAGCCGGAACTCGACCGTTTCATCTTCGCGCTCGGCATCCGCCATATCGGCGAAACGACGGCGGCCGTGCTTGCCCGGACGTTCTCGACCATCGAGGAGCTGATCCGCGTCGGCAAGGAGACGGCGCAGGCTGAGGATCCGCACAGCGTCTTCCCCTCGATCAACGGCATCGGCGACACGGTGATCGATGCGCTGCGCGATTTCTTCGGCAATGAACGCAATGACGATGTGCTCGACAAGCTGCTCGAGCAGGTCAAGCCGAAGCCTTATATCGTCACCGTTTCTGCCGACAGCGAGGTTGCCGGCAAGACCATCGTCTTCACCGGCACGCTGGAAAAGATGACACGCTCCGAGGCCAAGGCGATGGCCGAACGGCTCGGCGCCAAGGTGGCAGGTTCGGTATCGGCGAAGACGGATCTGCTGGTGGCCGGGCCGGGTGCGGGCTCCAAACTGAAGCTTGCCAGTGAACTCGGCGTCGAAGTCATCGACGAAGACACCTGGCTGCAACGGGTCGGCAAGGCGTGACCGGCGGCGCATTCAAAGGCTTTGGTCCGAAAGCCATTCCGTTCTTCAAGGCGCTGGATTTCCACCAGAGCCGCGAATGGTTCCAGGAGAACCGCGCGCTCTACGACAGCGAACTGCATGGGCCGATCGGCGATTTGGTCGAGACGCTGACGGAGCGTTTTGCAGCGGCGGGGCTTGGCCTGCGCGGCGACCGCAAGAAATCGCTGTTCCGCATCAACCGCGACGTCCGCTTCGCCAAGGACAAACGGCCCTACAACCGACATGTTTCGGCCATCCTGTCACCGGACGGCAGCAAGACGAGGCTGGGCGTATTCTACGTGCATATCGGGCTGGAGCGCTGCTTTGCCGACGTCGCCTGGTGGAACCCCGAGCCGCCGCTGTTGCTGGCGATGCGCAAGGCGATCACCGATCGGCCCGGCGATTTCCGCAAGCTGGTTTCAACGTTGAAGAAAAACGGTCTCGAATTCGATACCGAAGGCCGCATGAAGCGGGCGCCGCGCGGTTTCGAGCAGATCGCCGACGCCGATCTCGCGGAGGCTGTGCGCAACCGGCATTTCGTCGTCCAGCGTGTCATCGATCCGGTCGAAATTCACGCGCCGGCGCTGGTCGACGAGCTTGTCGATTTTACATTGCGCGCCAGGCCGCTGCTCGACTGGGGCAGAGCGATCCAGGGCACCGCGCCGCAGAGCTAACCAGGCACGCTGCGTGGCTACATGCGCATCAAAAGACCGCCGTCGACGGCCAGTTCGATACCAGTGACGTAGCTTGCCGCGTCGGAAAGCAGGAAGAGCGCGGCATTGGCCATGTCCTGCGGCGTGCCGATGCGGCCGAGCGGGGTGTAGTCGGCAACGGCAGCGCGCTTCTCCTCGGTGTCCCAGCGCGCCTGCAGCGGCGTCAGCGCCATTCCCGGGCAGATCGAATTGGAGCGGATGCCATCGCTCGCCAACTGCATGGCGAGCGACTTCGACAGTGCGCAGACGCCGGCTTTGGAGGCCTGGTAGGCATCCTGCGGTTTTGGATCGCCGCGATACCACTGGATGGTCGAGAAATGCACCATGGCGCCGCCGCGCCCGCCGGCGCGCATATGCGGAACAACCGCCCGCGAGGTGTGAACGAAGGATTTCAGATTGATGTTGAACACCTGGTCCCAGACATCGAGGTCCATTTCAAGGGCCGACTTGTCGCGGCCGAACCAGAGTACGCCTGCGACATTGGCGAGATAGTCGATGCCGCCGCGCTCGCGACCTGCCGCTCCAATGGTCTGCTCGACAAAGGCGGCGTCGGTGAGGTCGCCCTGGGCGAAGGTGAGCCGGTCGTCATGGGCGGCAAGGGACGCCGGACGCGGCTTGATGTCGATGGCGGTGACCGAGGCCCCGGCATCGAGCAACGCCAGCGTGATTGCCTCGCCCATACCGCCGCCGGCGCCGGTGACGACCGCGTGCCTGCCGGTGAAATCGTAGACGATCATGTGAACCCTCGTGAAGCTTCGCGACGCCTTACATCAGTTTCGCTGATCTGTTGGCTCAAGCGAATTCGTCTGACTTTTCGAACGTTGGCTCCTACATAGCAGCGCGATTGGGAAATGTGACATGTCGGCAGAGACCTTAACCGAAAAATCTGTGGCCAGCGATTTCTGGGACGGCGTACGGCTGTCGTTGCCGGTGGTGGTCGCCGCGGCCCCGTTCGGGGTGCTGTTCGGTGCAATCGCGGTGGATAACGGCTTTTCCGTTCTCGAATCTTTTCTGATGAGCGCCACGATCTATGGTGGCGCCAGCCAGATGGTCGGCATCGAACTGTTCGGCCAGCACGTAGCGCCTTGGCTGATCGTGCTGTCGATTTTTGCGGTGAACTTTCGTCATGTGCTCTATTCCGCCGGCATCGGGCGGCGCATCGCGCACTGGCCTGTGATCCAGCAGGCGCTGGGCTATTTCGTCCTCACCGATCCACAATTCGCCATCGCCGAAGCGAGGGCAGAATCGGGCCGTTCCGTCGGCTTCGTCTGGTATATGGGCGTCGGCCTGCCGGTCTATGTGTTCTGGGTGATCGAGAGCGGCCTGGGCGCCGTGTTCGGCAAGCTCATCCCGGACACGCACGCACTCGGCATCGATTTCCTGCTGCCGATCTATTTCCTTGGCCTGGTGCTGGGCTTTCGCAAGCGGCCTTTGTGGCTGCCGGTCGTGATCGCCAGCGCCGCCGCGTCGATCATTGCCTACAAGACAGTCGGTTCGCCCTGGCACGTTTCCATCGGCGCCATTGCCGGCGTGCTGCTGGCGGTCATCCTGCCGCCGCACCATAGCGGCGTGGAGGCAAAGCGATGAGCGCGACCTTCTGGATCATCATTGCCGGTGCGATCGCCACCTATCTCACCCGCGTCGGCGGCCATCTGGTCATCTCGCGCTTCGACCACATCCATCCACGCGTCGAGGCCGGCCTGAACGCCGTGCCGGCCGCGGTGCTGACGACGCTGGTGGCGCCGGCCGCCCTTAGCGCCGGGCCGGCCGAATGGGCGGCGCTGATCGTCACCGCTGTGGTGTCGTTGCGCGGCGGCCTGATGGCGATGTTTTTGGCCGGGGCAGCAGTGTTGATCCTGGCGCGGCAGTTCGTCGGGTAGAAGCTCAAATCTTGGCGTCGTGCGGCAGCGGGGCCGTCGCCTTCTCCAGCCAGGCCAGCGTCTCGCCGTCGAGCATCGGGCCAATCTCGGCCAGCACCCAGGCGTGATACCGGTCGAGCCATTGCAACTCGTCGCGGTGCAAGAGGTCGGTGCGTATCAGCCGGACGTCGATCGGCGCCAGTGTCAGCGTCTCGAAACTGTGCATGGCGATGTCGCCGCCCTCTACCGGTTCGGCCGGCGTCACCAGGATCAGGTTCTCGATTCGGATGCCGTAGGAGCCTTCCTTGTAGTAGCCGGGTTCGTTGGAGAGCATCATGCCGGCAAGCAGCTTTTCGGTGCCGGTGCGGGCGATACGCTGCGGCCCTTCATGGACGGCCAGATAGGAGCCGACGCCATGGCCGGTGCCATGGGCGAAGTCGCAGCCATGCTTCCACAGCGCCATGCGCGCCACCGCGTCGATTTCGGAGCCGCGCGTGCCGGCGGGGAAGCGCAGTGTGGAAATACCGATCATGCCTTTCAGCACCAGCGTGAAGCGCTCGCGCATTTCTTCGGTCGGCTGGCCGATAGGGACGGTGCGGGTGATGTCTGTCGTGCCGTCCTGATACTGAGCGCCGGAATCGAGCAGAAACAGCTCGCCCTTTGCCAGCTTGCGGTTGGTGGCGCGCGACACGCGGTAATGCATGATGGCCCCGTTCGGGCCGGCGCCGGAAATGGTGTCGAAGGAGACGTCGCGCAACGGCATCTGTGTTTCCTCG
Organism: Mesorhizobium sp. 128a; assembly: GCF_053848025.1. Classification (NCBI taxonomy): domain Bacteria; kingdom Pseudomonadati; phylum Pseudomonadota; class Alphaproteobacteria; order Hyphomicrobiales; family Phyllobacteriaceae; genus Mesorhizobium; species Mesorhizobium sp. 128a. The sequence continues at coordinate 162,165 of NZ_JBSPKY010000009.1, forward strand.
CCGGTCAGCCGGCGCGTCTCTTCCAGTTTGGTGACGACGGTTATTTCGTCGAGCGAGTCCGGCTCCTGCCGCTCCAGCCAGCACAACAGCTTCGCCACCGCCGCGCCGTCGCGCCGATGCGCTGCGCGGCTGCCGGCGATTTCGGCCTGGTTCTTGGTCGCACGCGGAATGCGGGCGGGATCGGGCGCGGAAACAACGGTGCCGCCATTGTCCTCGACCAGCATTCTGAGCTTTTCCGCCGCCAGTACCGGGTCGAGCGCGATCCTTGCGCCGCCCTTGGCAAGGGCGACGACCGCCGCCTCGAACTCGCCGGGCTCGTGCAAGTCGGCAAGCTGGGTGAGATATGCGGCTACCGTGCGCGAAAACTTGCGCTGGTCCATGAACAGCTGATGTTTGCCGTCGGCGGCGAGGATCGCGAAGCCGAGCGCCAGCGGCGTGTGCGGCACGTCGCCGCCGCGAATGTTGAAGGCCCAGGCGATCGAGGAGGGATCGGTGAGCACGGCGTGCGTTGCGCCGTCCTTGCCGATCGCCGCCGCCAGCCGCACCAGCTTGTCCTTGGCCAGTTCGCCGGCGAAGCCGATCGGGTGAATCTCGACGGGTGCTGCCGGCGCTGCCGGCTGATCCTTCCAGATGATGTCGACCGGGTTCTTGTCCAGCGGCACCAGCGCCACGCCGGATTGCTCGGCCGAGGTTTTCAGCGCCTTGACCTCGTTGATCGTGTGCAGCCAGGGGTCGAAGCCAAGCCGCGCGCCCTTGCCGAGATTGTCCTTGATCCAGGACGCCGGTGGATTGTCGACGAGGCTCTCGATGGCAAAAATATCGAGATCGACCTCACCGCGCACCTGCAGCGTGTAACGCCCGTCGACGAACATGAAGGCGCGGTCGCGCAGCACGAGCGCGACGCCGGCGGACCCGCTAAAGCCGGTCAGCCATTTCAGCCGCGCCGAGCGGTCGGCGACATATTCGCCCTGATGCTCGTCGGCGCGAGGCACCAGGAAACCATCCAGCCCATTGTCCGCCAGCCATTGCCGCAGCAGCTTCACGCGCGGCTTGCCGACACTGGCATCGCCGGCGGAATCAAAGGTCTGGAACATGGCGGGTCCTCCTGTATTGCGAACGACCGTAGCGCATGACCCGGAAAACCGGAATCGATTTTCGATGACGCGAATTGGTCCAGCTCAGTGCTTGAGGTGGATCGTTACCCAGCCCTCGCGGTGCAAGGTCCTGACATGGCGAAAATTCTGGCCGACATAGGCCGAGATCACCGCGTTGCATTGGCGATCGAGGATGCCGGACAGCACGATCGAGCCGCCGAGTCTGATATGCTTGGCCATTTCCGGCGCGAGCCGCATCAATGGCCGCGCCAATATGTTGGCGACGATGAGGTCGAAAGGGGCGCGCTTGCCGAAGATCGGGTGGTGGAAGCCGGGCGCCGTCACAGTTTCGACCAGCGCTTTCACATGGTTGAGGCGCGCATTGGCGGCGGCGACCCGGACGGCGATCGGATCGATGTCGGTCGCCAGCACCGGAATATGCGCCAGCTTGGCGACGGCAATGGCCAGCACCGCGCTGCCGGTGCCGAGGTCGAGAGCATTCTTGGGATGCTCGCGGCGCACCACCCGCTCCAGCATTTCCAGGCAGCCGGCGGTGGTGCCGTGATGGCCGGTGCCGAAGGCAAGGCCGGCCTCGATCTCGATGGCAAGTTCGCCGCTATGGCGCTTCCGGCGGTCATGCGCGCCGTGGACGAAGAAACGCCCGGCGCGCACCGGCTTCAGCCCTTCCAGCGAGCGCGCCACCCAGTCGATGTCAGGCAAGACCTCGCGTTCGATAGGCTTCGGTAGCGAAAGTCCGGCAAGGATGTCTTTCAGCCTTGTCTCAACCGCATCGACATTGCCGTCGGCATAGAGCGAGACTTCGTAGATATCGCGGTCCTCGTCGACCTCGAGCACGGCAAGCGGCGGGCCTTCATCCTCGAAAGCCAGTTCGAGCGCGGCGAAGATGCTGTCGGCTTCGACCTTGCCAGCGATGAAATGGAGCCTGGTCTGCACCATCAGCTGGTCTCTTGTTTGAGCATGATCTCCGGACAAAACCTTTTTGTCCGAGAAAACCGGATTCCACTTTTCGGGATCATGCTTAGCCTGCTGCCAGCCGCTTCAGCTTGGCAATCGCCGTGTCGGCGCTCTCACCGTAAGCAATGGTGCCGGCGAACTCGCCCTTGGCATTGAGCAGCAGCACCGAGGCGGTGTGGTCCATCATGTAGTCGCCGTCGCCGGTGTCGACCTTCTTCCAGTAGATGCTGAAGGACTTCGCCATCGCGTGTACCTTGTCGGGATCGCCAGATATGCCGACGATGCGGTCGGAAAAATTGCCGACATAGGTTTTCATCACCTCGGGTGTGTCGCGCTCCGGGTCGACGGTAACGAAATAGGCGTTGAGGTTCTTGCCGTCGTCGCCCAGCGTCTTCAGCCAGCCGGCCAGTTCAAACAGCGTGGTCGGACAGACTTCCGGGCAATGGGTGAAGCCGAAGAAGACGACGCTGGGATGGCCGCTCCGCAAGGCGGCTTCGGTGATCGGTCCGCCTTTCTGGTCGACCAGCGCGAAGGCGCCGCCATACGGCTCGCCGCCATAATGGCCCTTGTACCAGTCGAAGGTGAGCCAGCCGATGCCGGCCGCCATCAGAACCAGAATGCCGACCAGGATTGAACGCATCATCAGGAAGTGTCCGTCGTGATTTTGTTGGCGCCGGATTGGCGCCTGCAGCGGCAGTCTTAGCCGGTCGCGAGGGTCTAGGCAAAGATGCCGCGTTGCCGCAACCGGGCTGAGCACTACCTTGCAAACAGCAGGTCCCTATCCCACCTGAGGCCCGCAAACTGAACCTGAGGAGGCTTCCTTGCTACGACGGATTGGGCAGAAACTGTTCGGCGGCGCGCTGGCCGCATGTATTGCCCTTGGCGCCGGTGCTGCCGCGGCCGAGGAAGTCGGCAAGGTCGGCGTCGACTGGGTCGGCAACGACATCATCGTCGAGGCGATCAAGGACCCGAAAGTCGACGGCGTGACATGCCACGTCTCCTATTTCGACCGCAGCATCATCGACCGGCTGCACAAGGGCAACTGGTTCGAAGATCCCTCTGATTCCTCGATCTCCTGCCGTCAGACCGGGCCGATCACCATTGGTGACATCGACATGGGCGAGGGCGGCGAAGAGGTGTTCAAGCAAGGCATCAGCCTTATCTGGAAGAAGCAGGTGGTGAACCGTATCTACGACAAGAAAAACGAGACGCTGATCTATCTGTCGCATTCGCGCCAGGTGCAGGACGGCTCGGCGAAAATGTCGGTGACCACCGTGCCGCTGTTCGGCCAGAGCGTGGTGTGGACCAACGGCCAGCCGAAATAGGCGGTTACTCTAGGCTGTTTGGTGATGCGACAATTGCTTCCGCAATTGCGCGGAGGTAAAGCCGCGCCATGGACCGTACTGAAAACCTTGTCCTGAAAGACCCGGACCCGCGCATCCATCCGACCGCGGAGCTCAAGGCTTGCAAGCTCGGGCGCTATGCCTCGATCGGCGAGCGGGTGGTGCTGCGCGAGGTCAATGTCGGCGACTTCTCCTATTTCGAGCGCCACGCCGAGGCGATCTACACCACGATCGGCAAATTCTGCTCGATCGCCGCCAACAGCCGCATCAATGCACTGGAGCATCCGATCGAGCGGCTGACGCAGCACAAGCTGAGCTACCGGCCGAACGAGTATTTCCGCTGGCTGGGCGTCGATGCGGCGTTCCGCGAGCGGCGGCAGGCCAAGGCCGTCAGCATCGGCAACGATGTCTGGATCGGCCATGGCGCTGTCATCATGCCCGGCATCAGCATTGGCAACGGCGCCATTGTCGGCGCCAATGCAGTGGTGACGCGGGATGTGCCGGCCTATGCGATCGTCGCCGGAGTTCCGGCGAAGCAATTGCGCCGGCGTTTTACGCCGGAGATCGCGGCGCGGATCGAATACCTCGCTTGGTGGGACTGGCCGCCGGAGAAACTCGCCAAAGCGGTTCCCGACATGCAGGCCTTGCCGATCGAAACTTTCCTTGACCGCTGGGAACAGGAGCGTTCCTGAACGCAGCGCTCAGATGAGCATGCCGCCGGGCTCCTCGATGCGCATGCGCATCTTCGTCGACTGGCTGGTCGAAATCCTCGCGCCCAGGTTCTGAACAGCGCGCCTGCCGGGAAGAGATCCGTCGGTCTGCGGCAACAGAACCCCTTCCGCTCTGCGGGGGTGGCGCGGCGGAAGGGGCTTTGGAGATAAACCGCGGTGAAGCGGAAGGACCAGGGTCTATGGCCTGCACAGGGACTATGGCAACAAAGCCATAAGGCGGCTTTCCGGGTGCTACGCTTTTCGCGTGTGCTCAATTGTACCCGCGATATCACCTGCGACAGGGAACCTGGAGCGGCTGCCGACTGTTTCTTGCTGAGCGATGAACGCGGCGCCGTCCGGCTTGCCGCGTTTCGGGCAATTGAAGGATTTTGAATTGGAAAAGCTGTTCACGAAGATCGCCAACACGGTCGCTCATCTGGCCGGGCTGCCGCTGACCTTTGTCGGCTGCTGCGCGATCGTCATCGTCTGGGCCGTCAGCGGGCCATTCTTCGGCTTTTCCGATACATGGCAATTGGTCATCAACACCGGAACGACGATCATCACCTTCCTGATGGTGTTCCTGATCCAGAACACCCAGAACCGCGACGGCGCCGCGGTCCAGGCCAAGCTCGATGAACTGATCCGGGTCGGCAAGGGCCACAACCATTTCATCGGCATCGAGCACCTGACCGAAACCGAGGTCGAGGAAATCCGTGACAAATGCGAGCGCGCGGCCACACGTCACGACCGCGAGATCGCCGAGCTGGCCGCCAAGAAAGCCGTCACGCAGAAGCGCACCGCGAAAAAACGCGCCGCCTGAATTCGCAGCTCAGCGTTCCATGAAGGCCGCGAAAGCATCCTTGTGGTCGGGGTGCCAGCGCGAGAGGGCAGGGCGGTTCTCGATGATGTCGCCGATCGCCCAGGCCATGCGTTTTTCGTCCGTCGGCCGCTTCACCTCATTGTCCGGGCAAAGGATGTAGAAATCGCCACGCATGAGGGAGGCCAGCATGAAGTCGATGACCTGCTCGCCGGTCCAGGCGCCGGCCGGTTTTTCAGTCGCGCCCTCGGTGATGCCGGTGAAGGTGAAGCCGGGAATGAGAAGATGTGCCGCAACCTTCGCGCCCGGTTCGTTGCGCAGTGCGTGCGCCAAGCCTTCGGTGAAGGTCTTCAACGCCGATTTGGAGACGTTGTAGGCCAGATTTCCGGGCGGCGTGGTGATGCCTTGCTTGGAGCCGGTGTTGACGATCAAGCCGGGTTTGCCCGACGCCAGCATGGCCGGCGCGAAGGCCTCGACGCCGTGCACGACGCCCCAGAAATTGGTGTCGAGCAATCGCCTCCAAGCTACCCGGTTTTCCCAGGGCTTGCCCGGATTGTTGCCGACCCCGGCATTGTTCATGAGGATCGACACCGCCCCGAAAGCGTTGTCGACGGTGTTGGCCAGCCTTTCGACGTCGTCGACGTAGGAGACGTTGGTGGCAACTGCAAGAACGTTATCGTCGCCACCGATCGCTGCGACGACCTGCTTGGCTTCGTCCAAACGCGCGCCGCCGAGATCGGCAAGCACCGTCTTCATGCCCATCGCCGCCAGCCTTTTGGCCGCGGCAAGGCCGATGCCGCTGGCGCCGCCGGTGATAACGGCGACATTGCCTGAGCTGAGGGCGGGCAAAGCGGACTGGATTTCGGCGTCGGAGGTCATGGTCTTTTCCTTGGTTTGGGGTTGCGCCGAACTTAGCGCCAGACGCGGCCCAGGCAAGCCCGTTGCCGTGGCTTCGGGTTGACCGGAGCGGTGGGCGCTGCGCATGCTGCCGGCCATCGAAGGAGATCGACCGATTGACCGACTGGATTGCAATCCTGAAGGAGCAGACCGCCACCGGCGATCAGATGGGCCGCGAGGTGCCGCAGATGCTCGCCAATCCCGATATCAGCGAAGCGCAGGTGAAGACGCTGTTTTCGGCGCTGGAAAAACAGGCCGAGTTCGTCGAGAAATTGCGCATGGCGCTGGAGAAATTCGGCCATGATTTTTCGATCATCAAGGCGGCCGAACGGCTGGAGGAGCGCTATGCCGATCTCGCCGCGTCGGTCGCCGAAAAGCTGAAGGCGATGCGCAAGTAGCGGCAGCGTGCGCTACTTTTCGATCACCCGCGAAAAACGCGTATCCGGCACGAACCAGACGGCGGCCACCAGAACATAGATCGCCAAGCCGATCCACTGGTTGACGAAAGTCAGCAGCACCGCCGTTGTGTAAAGCGCTACCGAAATCTTGCCCTTGCGGTCACTGCCCAGCGCCTTGGCGAAGGCGGTTTCATTGCCGTGCAGATGGTGCAGCTTGGTCACAAGAAACCTGTAGGCGACCCCGCACAGCACCAGGTCGACGCCATAGACGGCGACGGGGATCGGCGCGAAATGATTCTCGCCCATGAAGGCCGTTGTTGCCGGGATCAGCGACAGCCAGAACAGAAGGTTGAGGTTTGCCCACAGCACGCGGCCGTCGACGCGCTGCACGGTGTGGAACATGTTGTGCAGATTGTTCCAGTAGATGCCGACATTGATGAAAGACAAGACGTAGCTGAAGAAGATCGGCCACAGCGGCGCCAGCGCTGATAGGTCCTCGCCATGCGGCACTTTCAGCTCCAGCACCATGATGGTGATGATGATGGCGACGACGCCATCGGTGAATGCCTCAACCCTGCCTTTGCCCATGGATTCTCCCTCTCGATGGACAGACGTTAAGGGAGGATTTCGGGCAAGGCCATACTGGCAAGATTGTCAGGAGCGGGTTGGGCAAGTGGAACGGCCGTCCTTACATCGACGTTGGACTTCTATTGGGGCGTTGGGCAACTGGCCGGAGGTTGCCATGACCAGCTATACCGAGACCATGACGACGCGCGACAATGAACTCGGCGGCCGCGCCGGGATGGCCGCCGTTGCTGCGATGATTGCAGCTTTGTTCGCCGGCAGCACGGCGCTGACGCCGCTTTACGTCATCTACAAGCAGGCCTTCGGTTTCTCGCAGATCACGCTGACGCTGGTCTACGCCGTTTATGTCGTCGGCAATCTCGGCGCATTGCTGATGTTCGGACGTTTGTCCGACGGCATTGGCCGCCGTCCTGCGGCCTTGGCGGCGATGGCGGTGGCGGTAGTCAGCGCGCTGGTGTTCTTGCTGGCCGAGAATGTCGCCTGGCTCGATGCGGCCCGCATCCTGAGCGGCCTTGGCATCGGCATCGGCGCGGGAACCGGCACCGCCTGGTTGGCGGAGTTGATCGAGGGCGAGGACAAGTCGCGCGCCGCCGTCATCGCCACGAGCACCAACTTCGTCGGCCTCGGCCTTGGCGCGCTGGTGTCGGGGCTGCTCGCCGAATATGCGCCGTGGCCATTGAGACTGACGTTTGCGGTCTATCTTGCCTTACTCGTGGTGGTCACGATCCTGATCTGGCGCACGCGGGAGACGGTCTCGCGGCCGGGACGGCTGGCCGATGTTTCGCTGCGGCCGCGGCTGTCGGTGCCGGCCGACATCCGCGCCGCTTTCGTGGCGCCAGCGGTGACCGGCTTCGGCGCCATGGCGCTGGTCGGCTTCTATGCAGCACTGGCGCCGAGCATCCTGGCGCAGCAGCTGCATGTGGCCAACCATGCCGAGGCCGGCGGGCTGTTCTTCGAACTGTCGATCGTTGCGGCCGCGACCATTCTGGGCACGACCTGGCTGCTCAGCCGCACCGGCATGCTGGCGGCGCTGGCGCTGATGATCCCGGCTGTGGCGCTGGTGGTCGCGGCGCAGATCTTTGCCTCGATGTCGCTGATGATCGCCGCGACGGCCCTGTGCGGCGTGGTGGGCGCGCTCGGCTATCGCGGCGGCCTGCAGGTTGTGAGCCAGATCGCACCGGCGGATCGCCGCGCCGAAGTGGTGTCGGCTTTCTTCATCTGCTGCTTCTGCGGCAACGCGCTGCCGGTGATCGGCATCGGCCTGCTGTCGAGCTGGACCAGTGCCGCGACTGCAAGCCTGGCCTTCGCAGGCATGATCACGATCTTCTCGGTAATCGCTTTGGTGTTCGGCGCCAAATATGCGCGCTGAACCTTACCCGTTCGGCGTCTCCGGCGCCATGTTGGCGCGCTGGCGCGGGATGCCGAGGCCGGTGTCAGGCGGCTCACCGGCTGCCGGCCGATCCTCGATCATGTGCATGGTGCGCCAGCGGCCGAAACGATAGTAGGCGGCGGCCAGCAGCAGCGAGGTGATCGATCCCGCCGGAAAACTCCACCACAGCGCTTCCGCGCCGATATAGCTCCTGAAGAAATAGGCAAAGCCGGTGCGCACGACGAGCACCGAAATCACCAGGATGATCAGCGGCGGCATCACCGCACCTGTGGCGCGCACGGTGGCGAACAGCACGATGGTGATGCCGAACAGGATGAATGACCAGGACGCTATCCTGTTGATATGGGCGGCGATGTCGATCGCGGTGCTGTCACCACTCAGGAAAAGGCTCAGCACGGGCCGGTCGAAGAAGAACAGCAGCGCCACCAGCGCGCCGGTGAGCACGAGGTTGAAGCCGACGCCGGAAGCGGCGATGCGGCCGATCCTGTCCCAGCGCCCGGCGCCGACATTCTGCGCCGCCATGGAGGAGACCGCGGCGCCGATCGCCAGCGCCGGCATCTGGATATAGGTCCACATCTGCGCGGCGATGCCGTAGGCGGCGGCGACCTGCGAGCCGTAGGTATTCACGATGCCCATCACCGTGAGCGCCGCCGCGGAAATCACGATCATCTGCAAGCCCATCGGCACGCCCTTGAAGACGACGATCCTGAGCAGGGTCGGGTCCGGGCGCAGTAGAGCGAGGTCGGCGCCGGCGATTCTGAGCGGATGCTTTCGCGCATACAGCACGACGAGGATGGCGATCACGCTCACCGTCTGGCCGACCAGCGTCGAGGTGGCGGAGCCGGCTATGCCGAGTTCGGGGAAGGGGCCGATGCCGCGGATCAGCAGCGGGTTCAGCACGATGTCGAGCACGACCGCCAGCGCCATGAAAAAGAACGGCGTGCGTGAATCGCCCGCACCGCGCAGCACCGTCATGACGAAGGACAGGAGGTTCATCATCGGCACAGCGACGAAGATGATGCGCAGATAGGAGCGCGCCAGCGGCAGCGCGTCGGGTGGCGTGCCAAGGGTGTTGAGGATGGCGTCGACCCAGATCCAGCCGCAGACGGCGAAGACCACCGAGACGAGGAAGAAGAAGGTGGCGCTGGTGCCGACGATGCGCCGCGCCTCGGGCAGGTCGCGGGCGCCGACCGATTGCGCCACCAGGATGGTCGCCGCCATGCCGATGCCGAACACCGTGCCGAGGATCAGGAACAGCACCAGATTGGCGTTGGACGTCGCGGTCAGCGCGGATTCGCCGAGAAAGCGGCCGACCCAGACGGCGTTGATCGAACCGTTGAGCGATTGCAGTACGTTGGAGCCGAGCACCGGCAGCGCGAACAAAAGCAGGGTGCGCGGGATGGGGCCGCTGGTCAGGTCGACGGTGCGCCGGCGCGCGGGCATTCTTTCGTCCACGGGCTGCTCGGCGAAGGTTCATCTCAAAGTCCGCCCGGCAATGATTGCCGATTTAACGGATAAGGTCGATGCGCCATCGGAACAGTCCGCCTGGCTGCCTCGCGCCAATCAGGTTCTCAAAGCATCCGGAATGGGATATGGATCGTCGCCGCGAGGGGTCGCAAATCGGGGGGATCATGTCCGACAATCCGCTTTTTTCCGAGCGCCTGAACCGGCGCGCGTTTCTCGGGGCATCCGCCTTGGGTGCCGCTTCCGTGGCGCTTTCGGCCTGCACAACCACGGACGTGGCGCCGCCGCCGGTGGCAGCGCCGCCGCCGCCGAGCGAATCGGCTTTCGGCGCTGCCGAAAGCATGTACGCGGCACGCGTCGACGAGGGCTATCAACTGCCGGCGATCCCGATATCCAAGCTCGATCCCAAGTTCGTGCGCCAGATCGTGACCGACCCGACCGGCGAAAAGCCGGGCACCATCATCGTCGATACGTCGGAACATTTCCTCTATCTGGTGCGCGATGGCGGCAAGGCGATCCGCTACGGCGTCAGCCTCGGCAAGGCCGGTTTCGGCTGGACCGGCAGCGCCGTGGTCCAGGCGCGCAAGAAGTGGCCGGTGTGGACGCCGCCGCCGGAAATGATTCAGCGCCGGCCGGAACTGGCGAAATACAAGGACGGCATGCCGCCGGGACCGCAGAGCCCGCTCGGCGCCCGTGCGCTCTATCTGTTCCGCGACGGCAAGGACACGATGTACCGGCTGCACGGCACGCCGGAATGGGATTCCATCGGCAAGAACGCGTCGTCGGGCTGCGTGCGCTTCATGAACCAGGACATCATCGACCTCTACAGCCGGGTCAACGGTGTAACCCAGGTTTATGTGCGCCCGAACCTGTCGCCGGCCGGCAAGATCATGGCCGTGTCGAGCCGGACCGCCGAGCCGATCGATGCCGGCGTGCCGAGGGATGCCGAGATTTTGAAATAGGGCGCCAGCGGTATCGCTGATCGCCGACAAAAAGGCGGACGCGCCGGGCGCGTCCGCTTTTTTCTGTTGTATGCGACTACTTCTTGGCGAGGCCGGGAAGCGTGACCTGATAGACCAGGAACATGGTGTCGACATCGGCGCCGTCTTCGGCCTTGTAGGGCGCGCCGACCTGGAAGCCGTCCTGGGCGAGGAAGTCGTTGTCATTGCCGACGAACAGGAAATAGTCGTCGGGCAGCGCCGGATCGAGCACGCTGACCACCGACATCGCCTCCCACTTCTCCGAGAGGTTGTTCTTGTCGTTCGGCTTGCCGTCATGCAGGCCGAAGCGGCTGAGTTCCTTGTTGTCGTTGATGTCGATGAACGGCGTCAGCTTGGCCGGGGTCACCGAGGGGTCGAGCACGCCCTTCGGCGCCAGCGGCTTGTCGGCGGCATCGAAGGCGCCACCGGCAATGTCGGTCGCGGCCGACACGTCGACAACGAAGATCTGGCGGACAAGCGAAGTGTCGCCCTTCACGCCCTGGCCGTTGCCGCTATCGCGCGTCAGCATCAGGAAGGTCTTGTCGGACAGCGCCACGATCTCGCTCTGCGCGGCGATCTTGGTCTTGCCCTTGTCGTCCTTGAACACCGGCAGCGGCACGACATATTCATGCGCCAGCTTGAGATGGGCCGGGTCTGTCGCGTCATAGACCAAAGCGCGGGTGTTCTGGCGCGTGGCGCCGGAATCGCCGCCGTCCTGGCGGGGTGCGGACTGCAGCACCGCAATCAGCGACTTGCCGTCCGGGGTCAGCGCCATGCCCTCGAGGCCCTGGTTGTTCTGGCGGCCGGTCTCGGGATCCTTCGGATCGGGCTCTGCGGCACCGGGACCCGGATTGTCGGAGGCGAAGTTCGGCGTGCCCTTGCGCATCGGCACCAGGGCCGCCGGCGGCTGCGTCGCCGACATCAGGTGGCCGTCGGCCGAGAAGCGATAGATGTTGGGACCATATTCGTCGGAGATGAACATTGTGCCGTCGGGCAGCCGCGCGATCGCCTCATTGTCGAGCGCCAGCTTGCCGTTGGCCTCGGGCAGCATCGGCATGTCGCCGCTGGCGGCGCGCACGCCATTGAGCGGGTCTAGGCCGGTGGCGTCGGCTCCCTTGTCGTCGGTCAGAAGCAGGGAATCGGAGAGCGTCGCCTTGACGCCGGTCTGTTCCTGGCCGGCGGCGGGTGTCGCGCCCAGTGCGGTCGGCGTGAACTCGATGTCGATGGTGTTGATGCGCGGCCGGTAGTCGGTGGTGCCGACGACATTGTAGCCACGATCCGGCAGCAGCCACAGCGAACCCTTGTAGCCGTCGGCGCCATGCTTCCAGCCGGCGGTGTCGATCGACATGCCGGAACCGGAGCCGAAGGTCTCGCCGAACTTGTCCTTGAGGTCGGCGGGGAGGCGGCCGACGCCGACCAGGCCCTTGTTGACGAAGCCGCCGACGGTGGCGGTGCTGTCGGCAAGGGCAGGGGTCAACGCGGTAAACAGCGCCAATGCGGCGCCGAGCGACAGGGTTCGGTGCGAGATTTTCATGGAGATCCTCTTTGTGACAGGCCTTCAAGCGGCCGAGACTGCAAAGGGCTCCGCGTCGCATCGACGATCTCGCCCTCCCGCAAGCGGTCTAGGACGTGAACATGATACTTGCGTGACAAGTGCGTTCTGCCGGCCATTGGCATTCGTTGCTTGCCGTGCAGAAATGGCTGCATGCACGAAACACTCATCTCGGTGGCTGTTTTCCTCTGCCTGACGGCGGCGCCGCTGGTCAGCATGGCTGTCTATGGCAAATTGCCCGCGCATCACCGCGAGGACGACACCAACAATGTGGTACGGCTGGCCGCCAACCTGTTCGTCGTCATGACCTCGCTGGTGCTTGGTCTGATGATCAACTCGGCAAAGAACACTTTCGAGTCGATCGACCGCAACGTGCACACATATGCGACGGAGTTGATCCTTCTCGACCGGTCGCTTCGACAATATGGGCCTGAGACTGCCGAGGTCCGTCAGCCACTGGTCGCTTATGTGCAAAGACAGACCAACAACTGGACAGAAGCCAACGAAACACCCCTCGTCGCCAACCGGCTGTCTGAACGTCTGTTGACCGAGATCAGCACACGATTGACCGCTCTGCAGCCTGCTGACGCAGCGCATGTTTCCGTGCAGGAGGACTCCCACCAGCATCTGCAGAAGGTGGTGGAACTGCGCTGGGCTTTGATTGAGCAATCGGAGGGTACCATCCCGCGGCCGCTGATCGTTATGCTCGTTGCCTGGCTGGTGCTGATCTTCGCCAGTTTCGGCTTCAGGGCGCCGCGGAATGCCATCACCATAGAGACGTTCGTGGTGTCGGCAGCGCTGATTGCCAGCGCTCTCTACCTCATCCTCGACATGGATATACCGTTCTCCGGTCCGATCCAGATCTCTTCTGCGCCTCTGCAGAGGACTTTGATTGAATTGCAGCAGTAAGCGGAACTTGCGGCGCTCCAGTGCATTCATGGGTACGGCCAGATTTGCCGGTCCGTTTGAGGGAGGGCGACATGGGCTTCGACCAGTATCACGAGCCGCCGGAAGAGCTGACGCAGAAGGTGCGGACCTTCGCCCGCATGATCACCTCGCTGATCGAGGAGGCGGAAGCGATCGGCTGGTACGAACAGCGCATGTCGGTCGAGAAGGACCCGCAGGCCAAGGCGATCATGAAGAATGCGCAAGGCGAGGAATTCAAGCATTTCGGCATGGATCTCGAATTCCTGCTGCGCCAGAAGAAGGAATGGCGGGCGGAGCTGAAGGAAATCCTGTTCACGACCGGCGACATCGTCAAGGCCGGCGAGCGGGGCGAGAAGAAGGTGGACTGAGGACGGTCCGCCCAGAGCAATTCCAGGAAAAGTGTGAAACGGTTTTCCGTCCGGAATTGCGTAAAAACAAGGATAGAGCGACGGATCAGTCGCTGTCGCGCGCGATCAGCTCCAGCGGCCAGACTTCGCGGATGATGCGCGGACCTTCGAGACCGGCAAAGGCCGGGATCGAGGCCAGCAGCATTTCGGCCAGCCGCCTTCCCATCGGCTCCAGCGCCGGGCGGAAGGCGGTCAGCGCCGGCGAGAAATAGCGGCAGAGCGGCGTGTCGACGATGACCGTCACCGCAATGTCGTGGCCGGGTCGGATGCCCATCTCGGCCAGTGCCTTGCAGCCGCCGAGCGCCATGGCGTCATTGTTGAAGATGATGGCCGTCGGCCGGTCCTTTGCCAGCATCACGCGCGGCGTCACCTGGTAGCCGCCGGCCTCGTTGATGAAGCCGTCGGCGATCAGCGCCGGATCAACCTCGATGCCGTGCCGCTTCAGCGCCTTGCGGTAGCCGTCGACGAACAGATAGCCGAAATTCAGATTGAGCGACGGGCGGATGGCGGCGATGCGGCTGTGGCCGCGCGCCACCAGCCGGTCGACGGCGTCGCTGCCGGCCTTTTCGAAATCGAGGTCGAGCGAGGGATAGGCCTTGCCGCCGGTGCGGCTGCGGCCGAGCGTGGCGAAGGGGAAGCCGGCCTCGAGCAGATAGTCGATGCGTTCATCCTCACGCCGCGTCCAGGCCAGCACCACGGCATCGGCCCGACGCGTCTCGACGACGCGGCGCAGGCGCTCCTGCTGATAGTCGCCTGGCGCGCCCATGACCACGGTGAGGTCGAGCCCGCTTTCGGCAAGCCGGCCCTGCAGCCCGATCAGGAACGGGATGAAGAACGGTTCGCCATATTGCTGGTCGCCCGGATGCGGCTGCAGCATGAAGGCGATCGAATGGGTGGCGCCTTGCCGCAGACTGCGGCCGGACTGGTTCGGTGAATAGTTCAGCTGCTTGGCGGCGGCGAGCACGCGCTGGCGGGTGTCGGCATTGACGTCGGCGCGGCCGTTCAGCGCCCGCGACACGGTGCCGATCGAAATGTTCAGGTGACGCGCAAGGTCGTGGATGCTGGACGCCAAGGACTGTTCTCCCCCTTGCCTTGGCTAGCACCGGCTGCCGCTCAGGCCAAGGCTTCGGGATGATTTTTGCTGGCAGCCGATTGACATTCTACGCCATCGGGTGTGTTCTCGTAAACGTTTACGGAAAAACGTTTACGGTGATGCTGTGGATGCCGTGACATTCGGTCTGGAGGGACCGGACGGGAGGAATGCCGAATGATGAATGCCGTCCTCGTCGGCTGTGGTGCGATGAGCAAGGCCTGGCTCGATGCCGCGAGGCAAATCGACGGGCTTGCAATTGTCGGCCTGGCCGATCTCGACGCCGAGCGGGCAAAGGCGAGGGCGCGTGAATACGGGCTGGATGGCGTCGTGATCGGCACCAGCCTCGAGCAGGTGCTCGGCCAGACAAAGCCGGACGCGGTGTTCGATGTCGTGGTTCCCGCCGCCCGCCGTGACGTCGCCTTCGCTGCCTTGGCCCACAACTGTCATTTGCTCACCGAAAAGCCGCTGGCCGACACGCCGGAAAATGCCCGCGCCATTGTCGAAGCGGCGCGCCGTGCCGGGCGCGTTCATGCCGTGGTGCAGAACCGGCGCTATGTCGCCAATGTCCGGCGCATAAGACGGTTTCTGGACTCGGGCGCCATCGGCAAGCCGACCAGCATCCATGCCGATTTCTTCGTCGCGCCGCATTTCGGCGGCTTTCGCGAGGAGATGGCGCATGTGCTGTTGCTCGACATGGCGATCCATACTTTCGACGCAGCCCGCTACATGGTCGGCGGAGAGCCGGCCGGCGTCTATTGCCAGGAGTGGGAGCCGGCCAATTCCTGGTACCGGCAGGGCTCGTCGGCCAGTGCCGTCTTCGACCTCGGCGGCGGCAAGGTGTTCACCTATGCCGGCTCTTGGTGCGCCGACGGTTTCCGCACCAGCTGGGAAGGCAGCTGGCGCATCGTCGCCGAGCGCGGCAGCCTCCTTTGGGATGGCAACGATACGCTGGAGGCGGAAATGATAGTGCTGGGCCGAGACGGCCTGTTCGCCAAAACCCAGCCTATCGACGTGCTGCCGCTCGATCCCGCCGACCGCGTTGGCGGCCATCTCGGCATCATCCGGGATTTCATGCAGGCAATCGAAACCGGGACCGAGCCGGAAACGCGTGGCGCCGACAACATCAAAAGCCTGGCCATGGTTTTCGGCGCCATCGAAAGCGCCGAGACCGGACGCCGCGTGACAATCGCACAGGACGCATCATGACGCCAAACCCGCTTCTCGACATCCGGATCGGCACCATGGTGCGGGCCAATCTCGACGATCCGGCGGCTTACATCAAACAGATCCTGCCGCTTGGGTTTGAGAGCATCCAGCCGTTCTTCTGGCAGACGCTGGGCGGCAAGGATCTGCCGCGGCTGGCCGGCGAGATTCGCGAGGCGATCGGCGATGCCGATGTCGCCGTGTCCTCGATCGGCGTGTTCGGCAATCCGCTGGAGGATGGCGAGGTCGATCGCGGCGTGCTCGCCGCCTGGGAAACTGTCATCGACAATGCGCATCTGTTCGGAGCTTCGATGGTCACTGGCTTCACCGGCCGCCTGCGCGGCAGGAAGCTGACCGACAGCCTGCCGCGCTTTCGCGAAGTGTGGGGGAAGCTGGCCAAGCGCGCCGCCGACAAGGGCGTGCGCATCGCCTTCGAGAATTGCGCCATGGATGGCAACTGGGCAACCGGCGACTGGAACATCGCCCACAATCCCGACGCCTGGGAGCTGATGTTCAACGAATTGCCAGACGAGAATCTGGGGCTCGAATGGGAGCCCTGCCATCAGCTCGTCTATCTCATCGATCCGGTCCCGCAGATCCGCAAATGGGCGCCGAAAATCTTCCATGTTCACGGCAAGGACGCGACGGTGCGCTGGGACGTCATCCGCGAGCATGGCGTGTTCGGCCGGCTGCCCTTCGTGCAGATGCGTACGCCCGGCTTCGGCGACAGCGACTGGACGCGGGTGATCAGCGAGTTGCGGCTGGCGGGCTACCAGGGCGCCATCGACATCGAAGGCTGGCACGACCCGGTCTATCGCGGCGATCTCGAAATCACCGGTCAGGTGCGTGCGCTGGAGTACCTCAAGCAATGCCGCGGAGGAGCGACCTATTTGCCGAACCCGGCGTGACGGCGGCCGGCGGGAGGAGCCGGCCTGAACAGATTGCGGCGCACTGCCGAAGCGAATGTCGAAAACCCTCGGCTTCCGAGGACAAAAGGGAGGAACGTGCATGAGCATCGCAATGAGAACGACACTTCTGCGCTCGACTGTCGTGGCCGTCGCCACGGCGCTGTGCGCCGCCATCTCCACTCTGCCGGCGCAGGCGCTCGACGCCCAATGGTGCAAGGATGTCCATATCCGCTTCTTCGTCGGCGGCGCCGAGGGCGACGCTTTCGGCACCATCGTCTATAATGGCGCCAAGCAAGCGGCGGCGGATCTCGGACCGAAGGTCGACTACATCTTCTCCGCCTGGAACATTGAAATGATGGTGCAGCAGCTGCGCGAGGCGGTCGCCGTCAAGCCCAACGGCATCGCCATGATGGGCCATCCGGGCGACGCCGCCATCATGCCGCTGGCCGAACAGGCGCACAAGGACGGCATCAAGATGATGTACCAGAACGTGCCCCTGCCGACGGTCGTCGCGGCGTTCGGCGGCGGCTATGTCGGCGCCCAGCAAGAGCAGCAGGGCCGTGCGCTCGGCGTCGAGGCGTTCAAGCTCGCCAAGCTGAAGGCCGGCGACAAGGCGATCATGATCGGGCCGTTCGACAATGAGAGCCGCGGCGCGCGCGAGCGCGGAACGGTCGCGGCGCTGAAGGAGGCAGGCGTCGAGGTGGTTCAAATCAGTTCGCAGACCGAATGGGCGGCGGATCCCAATCTCGCGATACCGGTGATCACGGCAGCTCTTTTGAACAATCCCGACGTGAAGGTGGTCGGTTACCCCGGCGGCCAGATGCTCGGCAATGTGCCGACATACATGCAGGCAGCAGGGCGCAAGCCCGGCGACATCTTCAATTTCGGCTTCGACACCAGTCCGCAGATCGTCGATGCCTTCAAAGGCGGCTGGGTGCAACTGACGGCCGACCAGCAACCGTTCCTGCAGGGCTATCTGCCGATCCTCAGCCTCTGCCAACAAGTGGTGCTGGGGCTGGCGCCGATGAATGTCGACACCGGCGCCGGTTTCGTCACGCCCGACAATTACGAGATCGTCGCCGAGCTCGCCAAGCAGGCGCTGCGCTGACCTCCCAAGCCGTCGGCCGGGTTTGGGCCCGGCCGGCGGGGCCGCCGGCGAAAAGGTCGGCATGCGACAATCAAGCGAGGATCCGATGGCCGAACGCCTTATCGAACTGCGCGACATCAGCAAGTCCTATGGCCAGGTCTATGCACTGGGCGGAGTCAATCTCAGCGTCGATCGCGGCGAGGTGGTCGGCCTCATCGGTGACAATGGCGCCGGCAAGTCGACGCTGATCAAGATCCTGTCGGGCGTGGTCAAGCCGACCAGCGGCGAGATTCTGGTGCGCGGCGAGCCGGTGACCGGATGGAGCGCGGCCCGCTCGCGCGACGCCGGCATAGAGACGGTGTTCCAGGATAGGGCGCTCGCCGTGCAGCAGACCATCGTGCGCAACATCTTCATGGGCCGCGAACTCACCGGCTTCATGGGCTTTCTGAAGGTCAACAAGGAGATCGAGGAGGCGAGCCGGCTGATGCGCGAGATCGGCTTCACCTCAAAGGTGTTCACGCCGCATTCGATCGTCGGCCAGCTGTCGGGCGGCGAACGCCAGGGCGTGGCGATCGCGCGCGCCATCTACAAGCAGGCAGAGCTGATCGTCCTCGACGAGCCGACGACGGCGCTGTCGCTGACCGAGACCGCCAAGGTATTCCATTTCGTGCGCCAGGTGCGGGCGAGCGGCCGCTCGATCCTGTTCATCGGCCACAACATCCATCATGTCTTCGACATCGCCGATCGCTTCGTCGTGCTCGATCGCGGCAGGGTCGCGCTGACCACCGACCGCAGCCAGGTCAAGTCGGCCGAGGATCTCATCAACTTCATGGAAGAGGTCGCGCATCCGGGCGGGTTGGCCGGGCTGCACGACGCCGGCGACGCGGAGCAGAGAGCACGATGAGCAAGACCATGGAACCCGATCTGCACGAGCCGGCGGCCAGCATTCCCCGCCCCAATTCCCAGAAGGAGTGGAAGCACCCATCCGATCACTGGATGCGCGGTTTCATCCTCGACAACCGCGCCTCGCTCGGCACGCTCGGCGTGTTCATCATCATGATGGCGGTGTTCATCATCGCCAACCCGACCGTCTTCACCACCTGGTATCTCTACAGCTCGGTGCTGACCACGCTGCCGGTGGCGCTGTTCGTGGTGGTGCCGCTGGTCTTTGTCGTCACCTGCAACGAAATCGACCTGTCGTTTCCGGCGACGATGGGCCTTGCTTCATGGGTCTTCGCGCTGGTCGTGCAGGCCGGCTATGATCCGTTCCTCGGCATCGCCGCGGCACTCGTCACCGGCATGCTGCTCGGTTTCCTGGTCGGGTCGTTGGTGGTCTATGGCGGGCTGTCGTCGCTGATCGCCACGCTCGGCATGAATTTCCTGCTGCGCGGCCTGATCCAGATCATCAACGAGGGCAAGTCGATCTCGCTGACCAGCCTCAGCGGCAGCTGGGTCTACACGATCTTCTCCAGCCAGATCCACGGTATCCCGGTGCAGATCTTCTGGGCCATTGCCTTCGTCGTGCTCTCGGCGCTGCTCTACAACAGAC
Source organism: Mesorhizobium sp. 128a (assembly GCF_053848025.1). Lineage (NCBI taxonomy): Bacteria > Pseudomonadati > Pseudomonadota > Alphaproteobacteria > Hyphomicrobiales > Phyllobacteriaceae > Mesorhizobium > Mesorhizobium sp. 128a. The sequence goes on from NZ_JBSPKY010000009.1 coordinate 181,544, forward strand.
ATCGCTTCGGCGCTCAGGTGAGGGTGGTCGGCGACAATCCCGACAGCGCCCAGCAGATGGGCATCGACGTCAAACGCGTGCGGGTGAAAGTGTTCGTCTTCGTCGGCATAGGTGCCGCGATCGCCGGCTGCTTCTCGGTGATGATCAACTTCACCTGGTGGCCGACGGCCGGCGACGGCTATTTGCTGCCGGTGCTGGCCTCGGTGTTCGTCGGCGGCACGCCGACCTGGGGCGGCATCGGCACCGTGGTCGGCGGCGCAATCGGCGCGGTTACCGTGTCCTTCATCCAGACCGGCGTCGTGGCGGCGGGGCTGAGCGGCTTCTACGTGCAATTCTTCAACGGCCTGATCATCATCCTGTCGCTGCTGGGGCACAAGTGGAACCAGGCGAGATATCGGTGAGGGGTCGGTAATTCAGGCTGCTCACACCGCCGCCACAAACCCATCCAGCACGCGTTTCTGGCCGGCCTTGTCGAAGTCGATGGTGAGCTTGTTGCCTTCGATGGCGGAGATGTTGCCGTTGCCGAATTTCTGGTGGAAGACGCGGTCGCCGACGCTGAAGGGCGACGGCGTGTCGGCGACGGATTTGGCGATCAGCTCGCCGTCGATGGTGCGGCCTTTGACCGAGGTGCGGCCGGCGCCGTAGCCGGAGTCCGTTTCGCCATAGCCGATGCGCTCGACCTGGTGGCCGGAGCGGGTGCCCCAGTTGCGGTCGGTCGCTTCGGTGCGGTTGGCCTGCGCGCGCTGCCAGCCGGGCGTCGCGTAGGTGTTGGAAAAGGCGCCGGATTTTTCCGCGCTGCCGGTGTTGGCGCCGACATTGTCGAAACGTGAGGCGCCATAGGGGTTCTGTCGTCCTGCTCCCTGGCCGCCACGGCCCGAAGCAAACGAGCCGCCGCCATAGGAATTGCCGTAGCCGCCGTAGCTGTTGCCGCCTTCGGCGACCTCGACATGGGCGTTCGGCAACTCTTCGAGGAAACGCGACGGGATGGTCGATTGCCACAGGCCGTGGATGCGGCGGTTGGAGACGAACCAGAGATGCAGGTTCTTCTTGGCGCGGGTCAGGCCGACATAGGCCAGCCGGCGCTCTTCCTCCAAGCCGGAGCGGCCGCCTTCGTCCAGCGCGCGCTGGTGCGGGAACAGGCCCTCCTCCCAGCCGGGGAGGAACACGGTCTCGAATTCGAGGCCCTTGGCCGAATGCAGCGTCATGATGTTGACGGCATCGAGCTCTGCATTCTGTTCGGCGTCCATGACCAGGGCGACATGTTCAAGGAAGGAGCGCAGTGACTCATACTCTTCCATCGAGCGGATCAGTTCCTTCAAATTTTCCAGCCGGCCCGGCGCTTCGGCCGAGCGGTCGTTCTTCCACATGTCGGTGTAGCCGCTCTCCTCCAGAATGGTCTCGGCGAGTTCGGTGTGCGGCGTGGTTTCCAGCGCCTTCTGCCAGCGCTCGAAATTGGCGGCCACTTCGCGCAAGGCGGCGCGCGGCTTGGGCTTCAGATCGTCGCTTTCGGCGAGCTTGGCGGCGGCCTCCAGCATCGGGATGCGCAGCGCACGCGCAGTGTCGTGGATCTGGCGGATGGTGGCTTCGCCCAAGCCACGCTTCGGCACATTGACGATGCGCTCGAAGGCGAGGTCGTCGGCGCCTTGCGCGACGACGCGGAAGAAGGCCAGCGCGTCGCGGATTTCCATGCGCTCATAGAAACGCGGGCCGCCGATGACGCGGTAGTTCAGGCCGAGCGTGACGAAACGATCCTCGAACTCGCGCATCTGGAAGGAAGCGCGGACAAGAATGGCCATGTCGTTGAGGTTGTGCTTGGCGCGCTGGTAGGTCTCGATGGTTTCGCCGACGGCGCGGGCCTCCTCTTCGGAATCCCAGGCGGCGTGGACATGCACTTTCTCGTCGTCCTCGGCGACCTTCTCTGTGAACAGCGTCTTGCCGAAGCGGCCTTCATTGTGGGCGATGAGGTGCGAGGCGGTGCCGAGAATGTGGGCGGTCGACCGATAGTTGCGCTCCAGCCGGATGATGGTGGCGCCGGGAAAGTCCTTGTCGAAGCGCAGTATGTTGTCGACCTCGGCGCCTCGCCAGCCATAGATGGACTGGTCGTCGTCGCCGACGCAGCAGATGTTCACGGTGGACGAGCGCTGATATCCCTCCCCCTTGAGGGGAGGGTGGCCGGGCGCAGCCCGGTCGGGTGGGGTCCTCGCGGCAGTGCTCGACGTTCTGGCGGTGCCTTCTGCGGCGACCCCCTCCGCCCGCTTCGCGGGCACCTCCCCCTCAAGGGGGGAGGATTGCGGCCGCTGCGCCAAAAGCCGCAGCCACATATACTGCGCGGTATTCGTATCCTGGTACTCGTCGACGAGAATGTATTTGAAGCGCTTGTGGTAGTCCTTGAGCACATCCGGATTGGCGCGGAAGATGCGGATCGGGTGGCAGAGCAGATCGCCGAAGTCGCAAGCGTTCAGCGTCTGCAGCCGCTCCTGATAGGCCTTGTACAGCTCGCGGCCCTTGCCGTTGGCGAAGCTGCGGGCGTCGCCTTCGGCGATGTCGGCAGGGCCTTGGCCCTTGTTCTTCCAGCCGTCAATCATCTGCGCGAACTGCTTGGCCGGCCAGCGCTTGTCGTCCAGGCCCTCGGCCTGGATCAGCTGCTTGATCAGCCGCACGACGTCGTCGGTGTCGAGAATGGTGAAGTCGGATTTCAGCCCGGCCAACTCGGCGTGTCTGCGAAGCAGTTTCACGCCGATCGAGTGGAAGGTGCCGAGCCACGGCATGCCTTCGACGGCTTCACCGACCAAAAGGCCGATGCGCTGCTTCATCTCGCGGGCGGCCTTGTTGGTAAAGGTCACCGCCAGGATTTGCGAGGGGAAGGCCTTTCCGGTCGCGAGGATATGGGCGATGCGGGTGGTCAGCACCCGCGTCTTGCCGGTGCCGGCGCCGGCCAGCACCAGGACCGGGCCTTCTGTGGTTTCGACGGCGAGCCGCTGCTCAGGGTTCAATCCCTTGAGATAATCAGGCGCGCTGTTGCTACCGCTGCGGGCCGCCATGGCGCGCGCGGCTATGCCCGACGGGGCCGCGGGCCGCGCATTGGGTTCGTCAAAAAAGGGCATGTCTTCCGAAAAGCCGGACATCGCCCCCGAATGTAGTGATTCGGCAGCGAAAGACCAGAAGTGTCTACGTTTTGTTCTGGTTGGAAGCCAGATTCCCGGGCGCCGTGTTGAATTGTTGGCCTGAATCCACCCACCCGGGCCAAAACACGTTGGTTGGGAGGCGCCGGCGCGAAAGGTGAGAGCATGCTGGGCTCTCAGCCTATGCTGGCAGGCTTTGCTTGACACACGCGGCGGGCGGGAGAAAGTTGCGCTCGGGGCGGGAACGGGATGCCCTGGCCGCGGCGCGGGACGCGCATCAGTCGAAGGAGTATCGTCTTGGCTGTCGTCATCACCTCCCTCATCCTGTTCCTCATCGGCCTGGCGCTTGGCGGCGGCGGCATCCGGCTCGCGATGCTGGGCGGCAGCTGGTATTATGTCATCACCGGTCTGGCCTTCCTGATCGCCGCCTGGCTGCTGTTTCGACGCAAGTCGACTTCGCTTTGGCTCTATGCGGCAATCGTGCTCTGCACGCTGGCCTGGGCAGTGTGGGAAATCGGCTTCGACTGGTGGGAACTCGGCCCGCGCGGCGGCATCATCGTGCTTCTGGCGCTGTGGCTGCTGACGCCGTGGGCAAGGCGGGGCCTCACCGGTCCCGACGCACGCGCACCGCTCATCCTGGCGGTGCTCGCCTCACTCGCGGTGGCCGGCTATTCGATGACCGCCGATCCCAAGGACATTGCCGGCGAACTCAATGCCGACAAGGTGACGCCGACCGCCGATCTCGGCGGCAATGTGCCTCCCGGCGAATGGCACTTCTATGGCCGCACGCCGTTCGGCCAGCGCTATTCGCCGCTCGACCAGATCACGCCGGACAACGTCGCCAAATTGCAGCCGGCCTGGACCTACCAGACCGGTGACGTGAAGGGTCCGGACGATATCGGCGAAACCACCTATCAGGTGACGCCGCTGAAGGTGGGCGACGCGCTCTACATCTGCACGCCGCACAATTTCGCCATCGCCATCGATGCCGCGACCGGCAAGGAGAAGTGGCGCTTCGATCCCAAGGTCAAGCTCGACAGGAACCGCCAGCACCAGACCTGCCGCGGCGTGTCCTACTTCACCGATGCCAAGATCGCGGCTGGCCAGCCCTGTGCGACACGCGTCTATTTGCCGACCTCGGACGCGCGGCTGATCGCGCTCGACGCCGCCAACGGCCAGGTCTGCGCGTCCTTCGCCGAAGCCGGCACGCTGAACCTCATGATCAACATGCCCTATCCGAAGTCGGGCTATTATTACTCGACCTCGGCGCCGCTGATTGCCGGCGGCAAGATCATCGTCGGCGGGGCCGTCAACGACAATTATTCGACCGAGGAGCCGTCCGGTGTCATCCGCGCCTTCGATGTCGACACCGGCGCCCTGGTGTGGAACTGGGATTCCGGCAATCCGGACCAGACGACACCGCTGGCGGCAGGCCAGACCTACACCCACAACTCGCCCAACATGTGGTCGACGGCGAGCGCCGACGAGAAGCTCGGCTTGCTCTATGTGCCGCTCGGCAACCAGACGCCTGACCAGCTCGGCGCCGGCCGCAGCGCCAATGTCGAGAAGTTCTCCTCCTCGATCACCGCGCTCGATCTCGCCACCGGACAATTGCGCTGGGTGCGGCAGACCGTGCACCATGACCTCTGGGATATGGACGTGCCGGCGCAGCCGACGCTGGTCGACATCACCACCGCCGCCGGTGTGGTGCCGGCGCTGGTAGGCCCAACCAAGCAGGGCGACCTCTATGTGCTCGACCGGCGCAGCGGCGAGCCGATCATTCCGGTCAAGGAAGTGCCGGCGCCGGGCGGCGCCATCGAGGGCGACCACACGTCCCCAACGCAGCCGACCTCGGATCTCTCCTTCAATCCGAAACCGCTGACCGGCGCCGACATGTGGGGCATCACCATGTTCGATCAGCTGGCCTGCCGAATCGAATTCCAGGGCCTGCGCTATGAGGGCCGCTATACCCCGCCTTCCGTGCAGGGATCGCTGATCTATCCCGGCAATTTCGGCACCTTCAATTGGGGCGGCGTCGCCGTCGATCCGGTGCGGCAGGTGATGTTCGGCATGCCGACCTATCTGGCCTTCAAATCGCAGCTCATTCCGCGCGATGAGGTGCCACCGCCGGATGAAGGCCGTGGCAGCGAACAGGGGCTGAACCGCAATGAGGGTGCGCCTTACGCGGTTGTGATGGGGCCGTTCCTGTCGCCGCTCGGCGTGCCGTGCCAGGCGCCGCCATGGGGCTATGTCGCCGGCGCCGATCTCAGAACCGGCAAGATCGCCTACAAGCACCGCAACGGCACCGTCTACGACATGACGCCGCTGCCATTGCCGCTGAAGGTGGGCGTGCCCGGCATTGGCGGGCCGATGATCACCGCCGGCGGCGTCGCGTTCCTGGGTGCGGCGGTCGATGATTATCTGCGCGCCTATGATGTGACATCGGGCAAGCAGCTCTGGCGGGCCAGGCTGCCGGCAATCGACGCCGATGACCTACACTGTCGCCGACGGCCGCCAGTTCGTGGTCATCGTCGCCGGCGGCCATGGCTCGGTCGGCACCAAGCCGGGCGATTATGTGATGGCGTATACGCTGCCGAAATAGCCCCTTCAGGCTGGGCACCGGGCCCAGTACTTCGCTGGTCAGCTTCGGCCCAGTGGCGGCTTCAGCCTGCTGGATCAGCGTGGCGCCGGCCTTCTAGATCTACGCTATGTCGAGCCCGGCTTTCTCGGCAACGGTATTCACGATGCTCTGGGCGTCCATGCTCTTCCCCCTCGGTCTTGCGGTCGGTTATCGGGTTTTCGAACGGCGCCGGTCGACCCTGACCTTGACCATCCGCCTGGCGGCTTCCGACGCGGTGGAGCGCAGGGCAAGCAAGGCCGCGCCGGCAAGGACGAGTGCGCTTACAAGGATCGGAGTGGACAAGGTCATGGCGTTGTTCCTTCTCGTCTGGCTGCGGCAACGGGCGAAGCCGCAATCAACCTCTCCTGATATTGTGGCAGCACCATCAACATTCTCCGAAATGACCAAAATGTGATGGCGGCGCGGTTGTTGCAGCTGCGCCAACTGCACGGCCTCACGGCGGAACCGTCACCGACCCGTGACTGGACCGTGCGAGCTTGCACCCTATCTTGACCCGCGAGCTCATGTCTGAGCGAGGAGCACCGCCATGACGAAACCCACCGCCGAAGCAGCCAGGCCCGGTAACCCCGCCATCACCCAGGCGATGATCGACGCCTATGACGAATACACCCATCTGACGCTCGATCGCCGCCGCTTCATGGAGCAGCTGACCAGGCTTGCCGGGTCGGGCGCCGCGGCAGCCACGATCGCGCCTCTCTTGGCCGCCAACTCCGCGCAGGCGGCTGTAGTCGCCGACAACGATCCGCGCGTGAAAGAGCATGATATCACCTATCCCGGCAGCAGCGGCGAGATGAAGGGCTATCTGGTCAAACCGGCGGACCAGTCCGGCAAGCTCGGCACGGTCATCGTCATTCACGAAAATCGTGGCCTCAATCCGCATATCAGGGATATCGCGCGGCGGGTGGCGCTTGAGGGTTTCGTGGCGCTGGCGCCGGATTTCCTGTCGCCGCTCGGCGGCACTCCCGCTGACGAAGACAAGGCGCGCGACATGTTCACCCAGCTCGACGCCAAGCAGGTCACCGCCGATGGCCTGGCGACCATCGCCTATCTCAAGGGCGAGAAGGACGGCAATGGCAAGGTCGGCGCGGTCGGCTTCTGTTGGGGCGGCGGCACGGTCAACACGCTGGCCGTCAATGCGCCCGATCTCGCGGCCGGCGTCGCCTACTACGGCATGCAACCGGAGGCCGAGGATGCGGCGAAGATCAAGGCGGCCCTTTTGCTGCACTATGCGGGGCTCGACGAGCGCATCGACGCCGGCATCGATGCCTACAAGAAGGCGCTCGACGCGGCGCATGTCGAATACACGGTCTATGTCTATGACGGCGTCAACCATGCCTTCAACAACGACACCTCAGCCGCGCGTTACGACAAGAAGGCCGCCGATCTGGCCTGGGGGAGGACTATCGCTTTCCTGAAGGAGAAACTCGGATAGTCTTCACGTGGCCGGCGACGCCCACACGTTCTGGTATGCCGGCGACAGCGTAAAACCGGCCGGCAGCACCGAGACAGGAGGCGGGCGGCGCACGCCCTCCTGGAGATAGCGCAATGCTGAAAACAGTCCGTTCATCGTATAGGGCTTGGCGATCACTCCGATCGCGCCGGCGAAGTGGTCGGGAATGCGTTTTGGATTGGCGGTCATGAAGACCACCATGGAGCGTTTGCTATCGCGGATATGTTCGGCAATTTCGACCCCGGTCGGCCCATCGGCCAAGTGAATATCGACAAAGGCGATGTCGGCATCCGCGGCATCCACGATATCTCTTGCTTCGGGTAGGGATGTCGCCCAGCCGACGACGTGATGGCCGGCCTCCTCGACAAGGCTTTCCAGTTCCATCGCCAGCAGCGCCTCGTCCTCGACAATCAGGACCTTGAGCGGTTCAATCATGACACATTCCCTTTCTGCTGCGGTTCGCCCTTCGGCTGCGATTCATTTGGCATCGAGATGACGACCCTGGTGCCCGGGCCGGCGTCGCGCCATTCGATGTCGGCATGCAACTGGCGGGCAAGCGACTTGATCAGCCGCATGCCGAAAGAGGCGTCGCCACTGGCATCGGCCATGCCGACACCGTCATCGGATACCTCGATGTTGAAGTGGCCGTCTGGCTGGCTCATCTTGATGCAGATGCGGCCCGTGGTGGTGCCGTCGGGCTTTTCCTTGAAAGCGTGCTTCAGCGCATTGGTGACAAGTTCGTTGACCATCAAGGCGACAGGCGTGGCCTTTTCGGCCGGAATGACGATCGGTTCGAGGTCCAGCGTCGACTTGATTTCCCCGCGTCCGGACGCTGTCAGCAGGTCGGTGACGAGATCCCTGGCGAAATCCGAGACGTCGAAGCGGCTGACATCCTTCGACTGATAGAGCCGGCGGTGCACGGTGCTCAGCGCCTCTATGCGCTCCAGCATCGTGGTCAGCGACTGCTTCGTCGCTTCGTCCTTGATCGTCCGGCTTTGCATGATGATCAGCGATGAGATCATCTGCAGGTTGTTCTTCACGCGGTGGTCGACCTCGTGCAGCAGGGTGGTCTGAGCCTCGAGCGCTGCTTCAAGCTCGCTGGTACGTTCTTTCACGGCCTGTTCGAAGCGGTCCTTGTCGGCGGTGATGCGATGCTCGGAAAGCTTGCGATCGGACACATCGAGTTGCGAGGCGAAGAAGAACTGCAACTCACCTTTATCGTTGGAAACCGGGCTGATGTAGAGCGCATTCCAGAACGTCGAGCCGTCCTTTCGGTAGTTCAGCATATCCACGCTGATATCCGTCCGCTCGGCAATCGCTTCGCGCACGCTGGCAATGGCTGCCTTGTCGGTTTTGGGGCCTTGCAGGAAACGGCAGTTCTTGCCCATGACCTCCTCGCGCTCATAGCCCGTGAGGCGCAGGAAGGCGTCATTGGCAAAGACGATCGGATTGTCCGGCTGCCTGGGATCGGTGATGATCATCGACATGCGGGTGGCACGAATGGCTGCCGCGAACGGATCGCCCTTGCCGTGCTCGGCGTGCAGATTGTCCGTCATGTGCCATGCGTCGGCCGGTTCCCTGGTCCTTTTCCAGTCCATGCTTTCACTCCCAAGCCGTTTTTCAGGGGGCACAACGGCTCAGACGTGGAATTGTTCAATCCTAAGCTTTCTTGTCGCACGCAGCCGTTCGCGGAACCAAATCGCCGGTTCCACAATCGATTGAAAAACGAAAGGTTTTTGTTGTTGATCCGAGTCGGCCGATTCGCTGAAAGCAGCGCTGGCGCCGACGCTCTAGCATGGTCAACGCGGTGGTCTTGCAATCGTCAACGGGGATGTCGCGCTCGCCGCTGGCGGCGGTTTCAGGGGTAGGGGAAACGTCAGGCGTGGCCGCGTTTCATGCGCGCCTGCTTCAGGATGGCACGCCAGCGAATCATGTCGAAGGGGATCGGCTCGTTGCTGTTGGCGATGTGGAAGATCTCGTTGTTGACGTTCTTCAACGAGCGCCAGAAATCATAGTCGGTGATACGCGGATCGGCAGCCAACCTGTCCACTTCGACCTTGATATCGGTTTTCATGACGTTCCTCGAACCGCCTGTGCCCGCCGCCCGCATCGCAACTCGGATCAGCCCGTTCTCAAACGGTCTGCTGAGTCGTTCAATGGCTCAAATGGTTTGTTAACGTTAAAACCTTGGTAAGGTTAACGCGGGCGCCGGAGGGCTTCAAGCGGTCTTGCGGCGAATGCCGATCGAGCGGCCGGCGCGTTCGGGCATCGGCAGGCCTGAATGGGCGGCGCGCATCGCTTCCACCTTGGCCTGCACGTCGGCGGGGAAGGGCGCAACCTTCGGCCCGGACATGTCGACATGCAGCGACAGGGTTTCGGAGGTGGCGGCGAGCCAGCCGTCGACGTGGCGGATTTCCTGGTAGGCCCGCAGCCGCTTGTCGTCATGGTCGATCAGCTGGAAAGAGACGACTACCTTGTGTTCGAGGTGCAGCTCCTGGACGTAACAGACATGAACCTCGGCCGTGTAGATGGTCAGGCGCCGCTCCTTGACATAGTCCAGCCCCATGCCCATCGCCTCGAACGCCTCGTCCGAGCAGCGGTCGAACAGCACGTTGTAATAGGCCATGTTGAGGTGGCCGTTATAGTCGATCCAGTCCTTCTCGATGTCCATCGGTTTGGAAACGAAGGGGGCGGAGATGGGCATCGTGAGCATCCTTGTTTTGGTGCTGGACCGAGTTCTGGCGCTGGACAGGACGCGGCCGGTGAGACTAGAGCGGTTCACCGTTTCGCGGAAACGGTGAACCGCTCTCGTTTTTTGTTTTGACGCAATTCCGGACGGAAAACCGCTTCACACTTTTCCTGGAATTGCTTCTTGTGCATCCATAATCGCATAACAAGCGTGGACGCTGGTCCATTCGCGGAGGAATTCATGGCTCTGAGCGACCTCAACCCGGTCGAACGCAACGAGGAAGGCATCGCTGCCGTGCTCGGCATCCTCAAGCAGCAGTTCGGCGAACGCTTCCAGACCGGCGCGGCGATCCGCTCGCAGCATGCCCACACCACCACTTATATCCCGTCGCAGGCGCCCGATGGCGTCGCGTTCCCGGAGACGACAGTGGAAGTGCAGGAGATCGTGCGCGCCTGCGCGGCGCATCGCGTGCCGGTCATCGCCTTCGGGGTCGGCTCGTCACTGGAGGGCCACACCAACGCGCCCGGCGGCGGCATCTCGGTCGACACATCGCGCATGAACCGCATCCTGGCGGTCAACCCTGAGGATCTCGACTGCACCGTCGAGCCCGGCGTGACGCGCGAGGATCTCAACCGTCATTTGCGTGACACCGGCCTGTTCTTTCCGATCGATCCCGGCGCCAATGCTTCGCTGGGCGGCATGGCGGCGACGCGGGCCTCCGGCACCAATGCGGTGCGCTACGGCACGATGCGCGAGAACGTGCTGTCGCTGACGGCAGTCATGGCAGATGGCGAGACGGTGACGACCGGCAAGCGTGCGAAAAAGAGTTCGGCCGGCTACGACCTGACGCGGCTGCTGGTCGGCTCCGAAGGCACGCTCGGCATCATCACGTCGCTGACTTTGAAGCTCCAAGGCATTCCGCAGGCGATCTCCGGCGGCGTCTGCCCGTTTCCGAGCCTCGAGGCAACCTGCAATGCGGTGATCGCCACGATCCAGATGGGCATCCCGGTGGCGCGCATCGAACTGGTCAATGCGCTGCAGATGCGGGCGATGAAGAATTATTCGAAGCTCGATTATCCGGAGAGCCCGTGCCTGTTCGTGGAATTCCACGGCAGCGATGCCGGCGTTGCCGAACAGGCGGAAACCTTCGGCGTGATCGCCGAGGATAATGGCGGCGGACCGTTCCTGTGGACCAGCGTCGCTGAGGAGCGGACGAAATTGTGGAAGGCCAGACACGATGCCTATTGGGCATCGCTGACGCTGCGTCCCGGCACCAAAGGCCTGTCGACCGATGTCTGTGTGCCGATCTCGCGGCTGGCCGAATGCGTTGCCGAAACCGAGGCGGATATTGCCGAGATGGGCCTGGTGGCGCCGATCGTCGGCCATGCTGGCGACGGCAATTTCCACGTGCTGGTGCTGATGGATGTGAACGACCCCAAGGAGATTGCGCTGGCGGAAAAATTCGTCGCCCGGCTCAACATGCGGGCGATCGCCATGGACGGCACCTGCACCGGCGAACACGGCATCGGCCAGGGCAAGATAGGATTCCTGCGCCACGAACTCGGCCACGGCGTCGACATCATGCGTTCCATCAAAAAAGCGCTCGATCCGCAAGACATCATGAACCCGGGCAAGATACTACCTGCATAGGCGAAATGTGAGGGGCGACAATGCGGTACGGGACCGAGACTATTGAGCCCCTGGTTATAAGCGCATCGCGCGGCAAGACACTGTTGTTGTTGTCCGTCAGCCTCTTCTTTGTCCTGGCCTGCGCTTTCCTGATCCATGTCTCCGAGGACGGCGACACCGCCGGCCTTTGGTGGTGCGTGGCGTTTTTCGGGCTGGGCGTGTTGGTGTTTGCCTGGCAGCTTGCGCGCCCGCAGATCCTGGTGCTGAACGGACAAGGTTTCAGTCTCGGCGGAGGTCTTGTTCGATCGCCCAAGCTGGTCCTCTGGAAGGATATCGAAGGCTTCTTCGTCGTCCATCGTCGGCGCAGAGTCGGCGACATGATCGGGTACAATTTCGCACCGGGGGTCAAGAAAAGCTCCGTCATGCGCAGCGTCACCAAAAGCCTGGGCGCCGAAGCCGCATTACCCCAGGGCTGGACATTGTCGCCCGAGGAGATGGTGGCGCTGCTGAACGAATATCGCCGAAGGGCTATGGCGGGATAGGACCGCGGAGCGCGAGAGCTGCTTCGTTGCCGTGGGAAGGGCCAGCAGATGCCGACATCAGAGACATTGCTGCCGGTCGACGTGCCGCTATCGTCCGCCGGTGCGCCCTTGCCGCATGTCTTTGCCGATGAGGGCAGGCTGCTCCTATCTGCCAAGGAAATTGCCTCTTTATCGACACGCTGATGCGGGTAGAGTGCGGCTGACTTTCAATCAACCCGTTCGGAGCTGATGCTCGCACGCCTGTTCGTGATCTTCGGTGGCTTGTTTGTGCTGGTGCTGCTTGCAGCACTCGTGGTGCCGTATTTTATCGACTGGACGGGCTACCGCGCCCAGTTCGAGCGCGAGGCGAGCGCCATTCTCGGCCGCAAGGTGACGGTGCAGGGCGATGCCACCGCGCGGCTGCTGCCGTTCCCCTCGGTGACCTTCTCCAACGTCACCGTCGCCGGCGGCCCCGGCGGCCAGCCGGCAATGACCGTCGAGACCTTTTCGATGGATGCGGAGCTGGCGCCGTTCCTGCGCGGCGAAGTGCTGATCTTCGACATGCGGCTGGTGCATCCGAAGGCGACGATCGACATTGCGGACAACGGCACGGTCGATTGGGCGATGCGGCCGTCCTCGCCCTTTGACCTCAACCAGATCTCGATCGAGAAACTGACGGTAACGGAGGGAGAGATTGCGCTGCGTCATGCCGCCGGCGGGCGCAGCCATCTGGTTTCTGAAATCAATTCGACCATCTCGGCCAAGTCGCTGGCCGGTCCGTGGCGCATGGACGGTACGTTGCGGCTCGACGGCCTACGTTCGATCGTTGCCGCCTCGACCGGGAAGGCCGAGGGCAATGGCCAGATGCGGCTCAGGCTCAAGGTCGATCCCGATGCCTATCCGCTGGTCGTCGAGACCGACGGCAATGCCGGAATCGTCAATGGGGCTGCCGTCTATTCCGGCCAGTTCAAGATTTCCGGCGCCGACAAGAATAGTCCCGACAAAAGCGGGGCAGCGCTGCGCGGCACCGATGGCGAGGTTGTTGAGATCAATACGGGCAAGGTCAGCGCCGGCAAGCCCGATCCGGGGTTCAGGCTGAACGGCAAGTTCTCGCTCGACCACCAGAAGCTCGGCGTCGATGAATTCCGTTTCGAGACCGGGCCGCTCGACAATCCCTACACCGCCGACGGCAGGGCTTCGATCGATCTCGGGCTGAAGCCGAACTTCGCCATCGAGGCCAATGGCGCGCAGGTGCAACTGGACGAGGCGGTGGGCGCTGAGAAGGGCGCCGGCCTGACACTGGACCAGCGCATTGCCGGGATCGAGCAGGCGCTGCTCGACCTGCCGAAACCGACCATACCCGGCACCGTCGAGGTCAAGCTGCCGGCGGTGGTGGCCGGTGACACCACGGTGCGCGACGTGCATCTCTCCGCCGAGCCGGTCGCGGGCGGATGGTCGGTGAAGTCGATGGCTGCGACCTTGCCCGGGCGCACCACGCTGGAAGCCAGCGGCATGCTCAGCGTGGAGGACCATTTCGGCTTCAGCGGCTCGCTGCTTCTGGCGGTGGCGCAACCTTCCGGCTTTGCCGCCTGGCTGTCGAAGGATGTTGACGAGGCGGTCCGCCGCCTGCCGGCCGCCGGCTTCAAGGCCAAGGTCGATCTGTCAGAGAAGCGCCAGGCGTTCAGCGATCTCGAACTGATCCTCGGCAAGGCAAAGTTTTCCGGCCGCATCGACTCCAGCCAGCCCGACGACGCCAAGCCGTCGGTGCTGATGCGGCTCACGGGCGGCGAACTGGACGTCGACGGGCTGACGGCGTTCGCCTCGATTTTCGTCAGCGACAAGGGCGCCAACCGCTTTTCCGACCGCGACCTCGATTTCCAGATCAAGGCCGGGCCTGTCAGCGCCGGCGGGCTGACCGCCGACACGGTCGATACCGCGCTCCGGCTGCGCGACGGGCTGCTCGAAATCGACCGGCTGTCGATTGGCGGCCTTGCCGGCGCGTCGATCAGCGCCACCGGCCGGATCAAGGATTTCCCGGCGAGCCCTACCGGCAAGCTCGACGCCTCGGTGGTATCAGTCGATCTGAAACCGCTGATCGACATCGCCGCGCAACGCTATCCCGACAACGATGTGCTGAAGGGACTGGCAAGCCGCACGACTGCCTATCCCGAGCTGTTCCAGGACGCGCGCGTCGATCTGGTGGCAAGTGCCGCCGACAATGGTGACGGCACAACGGGGCTGGCGGTGAGCGGGCAAGGCAAGGCGGGTGGTTCCGCCTTTTCGGCGTCGCTGTCGGGCAAGGGTGCCGTCGGCCAATTGCTCGACGCACCGGTGACGCTGACCTTCAACGCCAAAAACCCCGACGCCACCGCGCTGCTAGCGCTCTATGGCTTGCCGGCGCTGCCGCTCGGCATGCTCGGCCAGGCAAGCACAGATATCTCGGCCAAAGGCACGCTTGGCGGCGGCCTGGCGACCAGCTTCAACCTGGCCGCCGATGATTTCAAAGCCACCTTTGACGGCACCGTTGCCGAAAGCCCGCAAGGGGCCACCGTCAAGGGCAAGATCGGCGTCGACGCCTCCGATATCGAACCCTGGCTGATGACGACCGGCGTCGGACTGCCGGGCATGGGGACGGGCACCTCGAGCTCGCTCAGCGCGGATGCCGATTTCGGGAATGGCCTGCTAGTGCTGAGCGGCCTCAGCGGGTCCATCAACGAGGCGGAGATTTCGGGCGACGTCAACGTCGATGCAAAGCAGGGGCTGCCGCATCTCTCAGGTGCGCTGGCGCTCGACGAATTGGACCTCGACCCGATCGCCGTTGCGCTGTTCGGCGACCAGGCGTTCCTTGCCAGCAACGCGAACTGGCCGACGGCGCCATTCAGCCAGAAATCCAGCCTGCCATTCAGCGCCGACCTCGACTTGACCACGGCCACCCTTGCCGCCGGACCCATGGCAACGGCCTATGACGCGTCGCTATCGCTGAAACTCGATCAGGAAGGCATCCGCGTTTCGGACCTGAAGGCGAAACTCCTCGGCGGCGCGCTCACCGGGCTGTTCGAGTTGAAGAACACGGACGGCACCGGGCTGTTTTCCGGCCAGATGAAGCTTGCCGGCGCCGATCTGGCGACCGTGCTGCCGGATGCGGGCCTGAGCGGAAGCGGCGATTTCTCGACAGGCCTGTCGACCAGCGGCAAATCGGTCGATGCGATGATCGCTGCACTCTCCGGGTCCGGCACGGCGGCGCTGAACGGCCTGACCATTGCCGGCGTCAATCCCGATGCCTTCGGCGCTTTGATCGCCAAGGCCGATGCGATAGGGCGCGACATCGATGCGGCCAAAACCGCGGGCTTTGCATCTGGCATTGCCGGCGATGGCAATTTCCCCGCCGGCGATACCGATATCGCCTTCACGGTTGCCGGCGGCACGCTGAGGGCGCCGCCGATCAAGCTGGAAAACGCCGGCGCGGCGCTGTCCGCCGACATCACGGCGGACCTGAACACCAGCACCGTTGCCGCCAGGGGTGCGATCACCTACAAGCCCGGCGACGAGGCGCTGGTCGGGTCGGATCCCTCGGTCAATTTCAGCGTCGACGGGCCGTTCGGCGCGATGAAGAAACAGTTCGACAGCGAGCCGCTGGCGCAGTTTTTGACGCAGCGCGCGCTGGAAAAAGAGCAGCAGCGGGTCGAAGCGATGCAGGCAGCACTGCTCGAGAAGCAGCGGCTGCGGCGCGAGGTGCGCTACTACGCCGCCCTGCAGACCGAACGCGACAACGCCGCAGAGGAATTGCGCAAACAGGAGGAAGCGGCGCGGCTGAAAGCCGAGGCCGACGCCAAGGCGAAAGCGGAAGCCGACGCCAAGGCCCAGGCCGAAGCAGATGCGAAGGCCAAGGCGGACGCCCAGGCAAAAGCAGATGCCGAGGCAAAAGCGCAGGCGGAAGCCGATGCCAAGGCCAAGGCAGATGCCGACGCGAAGGCGCAGGCCGAGCAGCAGGCAGCCGAAGACGCCGCCAAGGCCGAAGACGAACGGAAGAAGGCCGAACAGGCGATGCGCATTGCATCGCAGGAAAAGGCCAGACTGGAGGCCGAACGCAAGGCTCAGGAGCAGGCGCCGAAGGTCGACCACTCACTGCCCGGCGTCAATGACGGTTCGGCCCCCGCGCCGCCGAAGCCCAAGACAAATCCGTTTTCGGTCGACAATCTGCTGAAGTCGCTGGGCAATTGAAGCCTGTTCAGACCGCGCCGCGCTTGGCCCAGTCCAGCACGTGGAGCCTGAGTGCCGATGACAAATTGGCGTCGCGCGGCCTTGTCTCATCGATTTCGGCGACCAGAGCCGCGAGCGTCAGCTTTCGTGTCGCGGCGATGGCGACGAGATCGTCGTAGAACGGTTTTTCGAGCGAATAGCTGGTGCGGTGGCCGCGGATCGTCACGGAGCGTTTTTCGACCGGGCTCACCGCAGGCTGCCCATCAGTCGCCCTGTTCTTCAGGGCGTTCGCGGCGGTGGCCGGCGATGAATTTTTCAGCTTTATCCGACGTTAGCCGATCGCGTTCCTTTTCGGCTTTGGAGCGGCCGTGCAGAGCGCGGTTCTCGCTGGCCAGCTTTTCCTTTTCGGCGCGCGCCTTCTGCTTGCGGAGCTGTCGAAGGTTGACGACGTCGCCCATGTCGCGCCGTCCGTCCCGCTACTTCTTGCGGAAGGCGTCGAGCGACACGACGTCTGCACCCTTGCCGGCGGCATCGGCCGCGGCCGGCTTTTTCTCGGCTTCGGCCGCAGCCGCCTTCTTCTCGGCCTTCGGCTTTTTCTCGGAGACGATGGCCAAGGGCTCAAGCGCTGGCTGGGCGGGTGCCTCGTCTTCCGCGGGGACATCTGTCTTGACGTCGAATTCGAGTTCGAAGTTGACCGACGGATCGTAGAAGCCGCGCACGGCCGAGAACGGGATTTCCAGCTTCTCCGGCACGTCGGAGAAGGACAGCCCGACCTCGAAGCCGGTGTCGGTCACCTTGAGGTCCCAATACTGGAACTGGATGACGATGGTCATCTGTTCGGGATAGCGCTCGCGCAGCCTGGACGACACGCGCACGCCCGGCGCGCCGGTCAGGAAGGTGATGAAGAAATGATGATTGCCGGGAAGGCCGGTGCGCGCCACTTCGGCCAGGACCTTGCGCATGACGCCGCGCAACGCCTCCTGGGCCAGAATGTCGTAGCGGATGTGGTCGTCGGCCATGTTCTGGTCGGGTTCCGTTGAATCGTCCGCATAGCTGTAATCAAGCTTGAGGGCGGCGTAAACCGGATATAGGCGCGAACTGATCAGGCCAAGGGGTGTGCCGGCGATTTGATCGCTCAGAGACCGTTTGGAAATTCTACTCTGGCGGCCATCTGATGGCGTTTTCTCCGCTTCCGGTGCTCACGGACCCGAACGTCCGCTGCGCTCCGGTTCTCGAAACCACCACCATATGACTCGCCACAGCGAATTTCGAAACGGTCTCTCAGGCGAGGGCGGTCTGTTTAGCCACCGCAGGTTTGCGCTTGCCGAAGGCGGCCAGAAAGGTGCGTACGCCGTTGGTGGCGGACTGCAGGACCTCCTCCCTTGTCGGTACGCCGCCAAGCATGAAGGTGATCTGCAACTCGGCATTGACCAGCGCAAGAAACTGGCGCGCAGCAATATCGGGATCGTCGACGCTCAGATGCCCGGCATGGGCGAGGCGGGCAAACCGCGCGGCAAGGGCCGACCAAGTGCGGCCTGGCCCCTGTTCGCGCCATACCTCGAAGAGTTCAGGATAACGCCCGCCTTCGGTCTGGATCAGCTTGCGCAGGAAGCGGCCATCGCGGCTGCAGATGCAATTGTGGTTCATGCGCACGGCGAAGTCGATGAGATCGGCTTCGAGATTGCCCGGCTGATCGGGAAAAGTGGCAATGGTTGCAAAGATACCGGCATTGCAGCGCTCGGTCAGATCGCGCACCACCGCAATGAAGAGCTTTTCCTTGTCGCGGTGGTGGTTGTAGACAGTCTGGCGCGAGACGCCGGCTTCTCCCGCGATCAGGTCGATATTGGCGCCGGCAAAGCCCTCCCGGCAAAACACCGAGGCCGCCGCATCGATGATCGACATACGCTTGGCCTCGTGGCCGCGTGGCGGGAAAATGTCAGGAGAAACGGCAGCCTTCATGAAAATCTATATAGAGGTGATTGACGAATTAGACAAGACTGTCTAAATTTGTGGACATAAAACAAAGAGATTTCACGCTCCCGGAGAGGAGTCGGAATTTCGCGGGATGGAACGTCCTAGGGTTAGACGCCACCTGACGGCGGCAACCAGATTTCGAAAGAAGCCACTATCATGAGTCCCAAATTCCTCCGCATCGCGGTCGTGCTCGGCCTGTTGTCCGCAATCGGGCCATTCGCCATCGACATGTACCTGCCGGCGCTGCCTTCCATCGGCGAGGATCTGCATGCGGGCACCGCCGCTGTACAAATGAGCTTGCTGATCTTCTTCCTGTCGATGGGCTTCGGCCAGATCGTCGTCGGGCCGATCTCCGACATGGTCGGCCGCAAGCTGCCGCTCTATGGCGGGCTCGCGCTGTTCATGGTCGGCGGCATCGGTTCGGCCATGAGCCCGACCATCGAATGGCTGATCGCCTTCCGCTTCCTGCAGGGTCTCGGCGCCAGCGCGGGCATGGCTGTGCCTCGCGCCATCGTGCGCGACCTGCACACGGGCACTGAAGCGGCCAAGCTGATGTCCTTGCTGATGTTGGTGTTTTCGGTGTCGCCGATCCTGGCGCCGCTCACCGGCAGCCAGATCATCGAGAATTTCGGCTGGCGTGCCGTGTTCTGGACGGTGACGGGCGCGGCCCTGCTGGCGACGATTCTTTTGGCGACCTCTCTCAAGGAAACGCGGCCGGCCGAAGAACGTGTAGGTTCATCCTTCGGAACCGCACTCGCCGGTTACCGCTTCCTGATGGGCGACCGCAACTATCTCGGCCTGGTGGCGATCGCCGGCTTCGGCATTGCCTCCTTCTTCGTCTACCTCTCGAGCTCGTCCTTCATCCTGATCGACCATTATGGGCTGTCGCCGTCGGTCTACAGCGTGTTCTTCTCGATCAACGCGGTGGCCTTTATCGGCATGTCGCAGCTGACCGGAGTGCTGGCGGAACGCTTCGGCCTGAAGCGCGTGGTCTGGGTTGCGGTGACCGGCTATGCCACGACGATGGTGGTGCTGTTTGCAATCATGGCGACCGGCGTCGACCGGCTCGACGTGATGGCGGCGCTGCTGTTTGTCGGCTACGGCTTCCTCGGCCTGGTCATCCCGACGACGTCGGTGCTGGCGATGGAAGAGCATGGCGAGATCGCCGGTACCGCCTCGGCGCTGATGGGCACGCTGCACTTTGCCATCGGCGCCTTGGCCATGGGTGTCGCCGGCATCTTCTTCGACGGCACGCCGCTGCCTATGGTGGCCGGCATTACGCTGTGCGCCGTCATCTCGTTCACGCTGGCCAAGCTGACGCTCGGCCGTTCGCGCGAGGCTGTTGAGGCTCCGGCGGAGTAAGCCGCCACACTCAGTGAAAAGGCCGGGTCTTCCGGCCTTTTCATGTCTGGGATAATCCGACCTCGGCCAGCACGAACTCGAGCCCTGTTTCGACCGGCGGCCGCGGCAGTTCGACCAACTCATATCCCAATTCGTCGTAGACGCCGACCAGCGAATGGTAGGTGCGTTCGGCGGCTGCGCTTGGGCGCATGTCCAGGCAGAGGGGGAGAGTGGAGGTTTCTGTTGCCAGGTACCTCCGAACCCCGCCTAGAAGTGCGAACCTCTAGGGCTTGATTTGAAGCGTTCGCACTGCATTAAGCAGCGAGACGAGCTTCCGCATAGTTGTCGTTGGCAACTATAAGTTTAGCCCGATGACGGTGGTACAATGCCGGGCAAAAGTACGATCTTTACACCTTCGTCGATCCTATTTCGCCCCCAGCAAAAACCGCTTTGTCGTCAAAGCGGCTTTTGGTGGAGGCGCCGGGTACCGCCCCCGGGTCCGAACGGCTTATTTCATCGCCTGTTTATCGCCATAGTCGGTCAAGCCGACAAACCGAATATAGGGGGCCATTGCGGAAAATGAAAGGCCGCAATGGTGCTTTGTCCCCGGGCCAAATCGGAACGCCGAGGGTTGACTTGGGCACGGTCTCAACCGAAGCTTTGGCGCGGTGAGGAGTATCGACCTAGCGCACAGGTTGCGTAGCGCGCCACAGCCCTCATCGACCGGATCCGTGGCGCCGACGAGGGAAAGTCTGATGGCCGACTATCTTGCGGATGTGAAGAAATACGACGCAGGCGCCAGCGCCGACGCGGTCGAAAAGATCGTCAAGCATCTCGGTATTGCACTGAGGAACCGCGATTCTTCGCTGGTATCGTGCACTGACCCCAAGGAACTCGATCGCGTCAAGGCCAACTGGGTCGCCAAGAAGCTCGGCGTCGCCGACGGCGCCAAGGCGGATGCATCCATCGACAAGACCTGCAAGGCGATGGCTGCCGACAACACCAAGAGCCGCGTGACCTTTTATTACCTGGTCGCCAAGGATCTGGGCAGGCTCGGCTCGCTCTGATCGGCCACACCGCCTGAAAAATGGATGCCGGCGCGGTGCGCGCCGGTTGCCAGGCAATATCCCCGAGGCATTTGCGCTTTGCAGTGTTCGGCCGGCGGCCAGTCGGCTATGATACCGCCATCCCGAATCGAGGCGAAGCCGATGCGCCAATATCTCGACCTTCTGCAGCATGTGCTGGACAACGGCGCCGATCGCGGCGATCGCACCGGCACCGGCACGCGTGGGGTGTTCGGCTACCAGATGCGCTTCGATCTCAGCCGCGGCTTCCCGGTCACCACGACCAAGAAGCTGCATTTGAAGTCGATCATCCATGAACTCCTTTGGTTCCTGGCCGGCGACACCAACATCAAATACCTCACCGACCATGGCGTTTCGATCTGGGATGAATGGGCCGACGAGAATGGCGACCTCGGCCCGGTCTATGGCAAGCAGTGGCGTTCCTGGCCGGACGGCCATGGCGGGTCGATCGACCAGATAGCCAATCTTCTCAAAGAGATACGCAAGAATCCGAATTCGCGCCGGCTGATCGTTTCGGCGTGGAACCCGGCCGAGGTCGAGGCCATGGCGCTTCCGCCCTGCCACTGCCTGTTCCAGTTCTACGTCTCGGAAGGCAAGCTGTCCTGCCAGCTCTATCAGCGTTCGGCCGACATTTTTCTCGGCGTCCCCTTCAACATCGCCTCCTACGCGCTGCTGACCCTGATGGTGGCCCAGGTCACCGGGCTGAAGCCCGGCGATTTTGTTCACACGCTGGGCGACGCGCATCTTTACTCCAACCATTTCGAGCAGGCGCGCGAGCAATTGCGGCGCACCCCAAAGGCGCTGCCGACGCTGTGGATCAACCCGGACGTGAAGGACCTGTTCGCCTTCCGCTTCGAGGATTTCCGGCTGGAAAACTATTTTGCCGACGCGACGATCAAGGCGCCGATCGCGGTCTGATCCTCACAAGCCTGCCATCAGTCGACGCCCACCATGACGTGCTTGCCCTTTTCGAGCTTGAGATCGGCGACGGCCTCGTTGGTGATCGAGGCGGCGACGACGGAGCCGCCGACATCGATGCGAACATGCGAGGTGGTGGCGCCTTTGACGATCTCGACGATCGTTCCCTTGCGGATGTCGCGCGCTGATTTTCATCGGACCTCCTTTGCAGAGTTCGCGGTGAAGTTCCTAGCCAGAACAATCGCTGCCGAACAGACGCTTTCGACGCATGATGGCTTCCCTTGTTATATTCATCCGGATATATCGGTCGGCAGGCGTCGAACTGAGCGGATTCAAACCCAGGGAGAGAATTCATGACGGGCAAAGGTTTTGGATTGAGGGCGATCGCAATTGGCGGCTTTGCTGCAACGTTGATGGCTGCGGTGCCCGCGGCCCACGCAGACGACAAAGTGATCGTGTTTGCCGCGGCCAGCCTCAAGGACGGGCTCGACGCGGTCAACAAGGCCTGTGAGGCCGATGTCGGCGAGGCCGCAACCGTTTCCTACGCCGCGAGCTCGGCACTGGCCAAGCAGATCGAGGGCGGGGCGCCCGCCGACGTCTTCATCTCCGCCGACCTCGACTGGATGAAATACCTCTCCGACAAGAAGCTGACCAAGCCCGAAACCGAGGTGAAACTGCTTGGCAACCAGATCGTCCTGGTGGCGCCGAAGGATTCGAAGGTCGAGACCAAGATCGAGAAAGGCTTCGACCTTGCCAAGCTGGTTGGCGACGGCAAGCTCGCCATGGGCGACTTCAAGGCGGTGCCGGCCGGCAAATACGGCAAGGCGGCACTGGAATCGCTTGGCGTCTGGTTGTCGGTTGAAGGCAAGGTGGCGCAGGCCGAGAATGTGCGCGCGGCACTCAAGCTGGTTTCGACCGGCGAAGCGCCGCTCGGTATCGTCTATGCCACCGACGCGCATGCCGACAAGGACGTCAAGGTGGTCGGCACCTTCCCGGAGGATTCGCATCCGCCGATCATCTACCCGGTTGCCCAGACTTCGGATTCGAAGGACAAGGATACGCCGACCTTCCTGAAGTGCCTGCAATCCGCCAAGGCGGCGGAGCTGTTCAGGGATCAGGGTTTCACGGTGTTGGCGCCAAGCAACTGAGCTCGAAGGACTTCACCTCACGATATGAGCTGGCTGCTGGACCTCACTCCCGACGAATGGAATGCGGTCCGGCTGTCGATCAAGGTGGCGACGGTTGCGATGCTGTTCAGCCTGCCGCCGGGCATCCTGATTGCGCTCTTGCTTGCCCGGGGGAAATTCTGGGGCAAGACGCTGCTCAACGGCGTGGTTCACCTGCCGCTGATCCTGCCACCGGTGGTGACCGGCTATCTCTTGCTGCTCACCTTCGGCCGGCGCGGGCCGGCCGGTGCTTTTCTCGCCGAGCATTTCGGCATCGTTTTCTCGTTTCGCTGGACAGGCGCGGCTCTGGCCTGCGGCATCATGGGCTTTCCCCTGATGGTGCGGGCGATCCGGTTGTCGATCGAGGCGGTCGACCGCAAGATGGAGGCGGCGGCAGGAACGCTCGGCGCCAATCCGCTGTTTGTGTTCGCCACCATTACGCTGCCGCTGGCACTGCCAGGGCTGATCGCCGGCTCTATTCTGTCCTTCGCCAAGGCGATGGGCGAATTCGGCGCCACCATCACCTTCGTCTCCAACATTCCCAACGAGACGCAGACTCTGCCGTCGGCGATCTACACCTTTACCCAGGTGCCGGGCGGCGATGACGGCGCGCTGCGGCTGACGCTGATTTCGATCATCATTTCGATGGCGGCCCTGGTCGCCTCGGAGGTGATGGCGCGGCGCGTCGGCCGGCGGATGGAGATAGAATGAGCGTCCTTGTCGACATCAGCCATCGGCTGGGCGATTTCGCCATCGACGCGCGTTTCGAAAACGCCGGGCGGCTGACGGCGCTGTTCGGGCCGTCTGGTTCGGGCAAGACGACGCTGATCAACATGATCGCCGGCCTGATCCGGCCGGACAAGGGTCGCATCGCGGTCGACGGCCGCGTGCTTGTCGACACCGATGCCGGCATTTTCGTGCCGAAGCACAAGCGCCGGATCGGCATGGTGTTCCAGGATGCGCGGCTGTTTCCGCATATGAGTGTGGCCGGCAATCTGCACTATGGCCGCTGGTTCACGCCACCGGCGGAGCGCTACGCGGAGATGGACGCGGTCGTCGAACTGCTCGGCATCGGTCCTCTGCTCGACAGGCGACCGGCAAAACTATCCGGCGGCGAGAAGCAGCGCGTGGCGATCGGGCGGGCGCTGCTGGCTAGCCCCAAACTCCTGTTGATGGACGAGCCGCTGGCCTCGCTCGACGATGCGCGCAAGGCCGAGATCCTGCCCTATATCGAGCGGCTGCGGGACGAGACGAAGATCCCGATGGTTTATGTCAGCCACTCCGTCGCCGAGGTGGCGCGGCTGGCGAGTGACGTGGTGGTGATGGCGCAAGGCAAGGTCGCGGCTTCCGGCCCGACCGGCGCGATCATGCAACGGCTCGATTTGTTGCCGGCGGAAGAACGCGGCGAGGGTGGTGCGGTTCTGGACGCGCATGTGCTGCGCCATGACGAGTCCTTCGGCATGAGCGTGCTGGGCTCGGCGGCAGGCGAAATCCGGGTGCCGCGGCTGGCTGGGGCGACCGGCGCGCCGGTGCGCATCCGCATCCGCGCCCGCGATGTGATGATCGCCACCGAGCGGCCGACGGCCCTCAGCGCGCTCAACATCCTGCCGGGCACCATCGTCGCGATCAGCCCGGGCGAGGGGCCAACGGTCGAGATCGGCATCGACTGCAATGGCGCAACGGTGCTTGCCCGCATCACCGAGCAGTCGCGGCAGGCGCTGAAACTTCATCTTGGCGGCAAGGTGTTCGCGGTGATCAAGACGGTCAGTTTCGACCGCGCCAATACCGGCGCTGGGTTGCCGGCCGAAGCGGATGGCTGATAGCCGCTATATCGTTTTGGAATAGCGCTACGGATCGGGAGGCGCTACTATGACCGTGGAGGACAAGAGATGCCGTCGCTGAGCCTGCGGATAAATCTCGATCCGGACGGGCGCATAGGTCCGGGCAAGATCGAATTGCTGGAGCAGATCGCCACCTTCGGCTCGATCTCGGCCGCCGCGCGCGGCATGGAGATGTCCTACAAGCACGCCTGGGATTTGGTCGAGGACATGAACCGCGTATTCGGCAAGCCGCTGGTCGCGGCGCAGACTGGCGGCCGCAAGGGCGGCGGCGCGCAGCTGACCTCCGTCGGACTGGCGGTGGTCAGCCGTTTTCGGGCCATCGAACGGGCGGCGGCTTCAGCCGCGGCGACGCATATGGCGGCATTGCAGGCGGAGATTGATGCGGGGTGAGGCGGTGAATAGTGAATAGTGAGTGGTTAGAAGCAACTGGGTATTGCCTTTTCCATTCACCATTCACTCGGCCTTTCTCAGCAAATACGTATCCATGATCCAGCCCTTCTTCCGGCGGGCTTCTTCGCGCACCTTCTCGATCTCCGCACCGACATCGCCGAGGCGGCCCGAAATGATGATCTCATCCGGCGTGCCGAGATAGGCGCCCCAGTGGATGATCAGACCCTTGTCAGCCAGCGTGTTGAAGGCGCATTTGCCGTCGAGCATGACCACGGCGCTACCGGCATTTTGCGGCATGCCTTCTTCGGTCAGGCGGCGGCCGGTGGTGATCAGCACGGGTTCGCCGATGCGGTTCAGCGCCATTTTGTGGCTGGCGGCGAGCGCCTGGACGGCGGTGATGCCGGGGATGACCTCCAGCTCGAACCCGACATTGCCCCGTAGGCGCACACGCTCGAGAATGCGCAGCGCGCTATCGTAAAGAGAAGGGTCGCCCCAGATCAGGAAGGCGCCGCAGCCATCTTCGGCAAGCTCGTCGCGGATCAGGCTTTCGTAGATTTCTGCGATGGCCTCGTGCCAGTCGTCGACGGTCGAGCGGTAGGACGGCGCCGGCTCGGCGCGCACCGGCACGTCGAACTCGACGCGGCGCGAGTTCGGCTTGGTGACGAAACGATCGCAAATCTGGCGGCGCAGTTCGGCAAGGTCGTTCTTCCTTGCGCCCTTGTCTGGAATAAACAGGACGTCCGCCCGGTTCAGGCCTTCGATGGCCTGCACGGTCATATGGTCGGGATTGCCGGCGCCGATGCCGATGACAAGAAGCTTGCGCATGTGGCGAACTCCTGCCTCATCGGAACCTGTTAGTCCAGACCGCCCATTGGCGGTCCAGACCGCCGATTGGCGTGTCCAGAGCGCGATGGTGAACTTCCGGAAGCGGAATGGCTTTGAAACGCCACATTGAAACCGCTAGGGTCGCGCCGCTTTGTCGCCGAGGGGGCTTTCATGCTGCGCTATGTTCTTACGACCATGCTGGCGCTTTCAGCCGCGCCTGCACTGGCCAATGATTCGACCGCCGAGCTTGGTACGGGCGGCCTGATCCTGTCGCGCAGCGATGCAGTGTCGATGCAAAGCGAGGATCTCTTCATCTCGCCGGAAAAGGTGACGGTCGACTACGTCTTCCACAACAACACCGACAAGGATGTCGATGCCATCGTTGCCTTCCCGCTGCCCGACATCGAAGGTGACCCGGAGGAAATGCCGGCCATCCCGGAAAACCAGAGCGACAATTTCCTCGGCTTCGAGGTAACGATCGATGGCGTGCCGGCAAAGCCGCAGCTCGAGCAGAAAGTGTTCGCTGTCGGCATCGATATCGGCGCCGATTTGAAGGCGCAGAACGTGCCGTTCAATCCATTCGGCGATGCGGCCAAGGCGGCCCTGGCCAAGCTGCCGAAAGCGGTCGCCGAGGATTGGGAGAACCGCGGCATCATCATCGAGGATACCGGCAGCGACGGTACCGAGGCGAACAAGGTCTATACGCCGTGGTGGCAGTTGCGCTCGACCTACTGGTGGCGCTCGACCTTTCCGGCCAACAAGGATGTCCATGTCTCGCACCGCTACAAGCCCAGCGTCGGCGGCACGTCGTCGGTCAGCTTCTTCTATGACGGCAAGTTCTCCGAGGGTAGCCAATATGCAAGCTACAAGACCCGGTTCTGCATGGACGACGCGTTCGAGAATGCGGTTCGCCAGGCCGCCAAGGCCGACGGCTATCCGCATTTTTACGAGAACCGCATTCAATATATCCTGACCACCGGCGGCAACTGGGCGAACGGCAGCATCGGCAAGTTCAAGCTGACTGTCGACAAGGGCAATCCGAAAGCGCTGATTTCGTTCTGCGGCGACAATGTCAAAAAGGTCGGGCCGACGACCTTCGAGACGACGGCGAAGGATTTCTATCCCGAGCGCGACATCGACATATTGCTTTTGGAGCCGTCGGATAGCGGAGATGCCAACTGATGGACCTCGCGATCTATGTCGCTATCGCCGAGAACGGCGTCATCGGGCGCGAAGGCGGCCTGCCGTGGCGGCTATCCACCGATCTCAAGCGCTTCAAGGCCGATACGATGGGCAAGCCCGTCATCATGGGTCGCAAGACCTATGAAGGCATCGGCAGGCCGCTGCCGGGCAGGCTGAACATCGTGGTGACGCGCGACAAGGCCTGGCGCGCCGATAGCGTTGAAACAGCAAATTCGCTGGAAGCCGCGATCCTGCTGGCCACGGTGCGCGGGCGTTGCATGAGCGGGGTCGACGAAATCTGCGTCATCGGCGGCGGCGAGATCTATGCCCAGGCGCTGCCGCTCGCCGACCGCCTGCATGTCACCCATGTGCTGGCCAAGGTCGACGGCGATGCGCATTTCCCGCCGATCGATCCAGCCAGCTGGCGAATTGTGCATTCGCAGGATTTTCCGGCTGGTGAAAAGGACAGCCACGCAACGCGCTATACGGTTTACGAGCGCCGCCGGCCAATGACACAGGTATCCCCGTGACGGCCAACAAGCATCAGCCGCTCGGCACTTTCATGGATTTGCTCGGCACAGAAATGCGCTTGCGCATGGGAAATGACCCTGCGCGTGAAGCCGCCCATGGGCGGATTTTCGGTAACACGGCGGTTGATGCGCCGCAGAGGGGCGGTGAGCGGCCCCAGCGTCAGCCGGCTTGTCGTCACCTTGCGGAATGCTTTGCCGAGCTTGAAAAGATCGGCGGCAATCTTGGCAAGCTCGCCGCCGCGCTGCGCGAGATTGAGCCGCATCTCAGCTGGAACAATCAAAGCGAGCGCCGCAAGTCCGCGGTCCTGGCCGAGAATTATGCCGATTCCTTCATTGTCGGTCCGGGCGGTTTCGTCCCGAGCGGTGCAATCGAGATCGGAGTCTCGGTCATGGCGCCGCACACGACCTATCCAGATCATCGGCATCCGCCGGAAGAGCTTTACCTTGTCCTGTCGCAGGGCAAATGGCGGCAGAATGCCGAGGCGTGGCATGAACCCGGGGTCGGCGGGGTCGTCTACAATCCACCTGACATCGTTCATGCCATGCGCGCGGATGCCAAGCCGCTTTTCGCCATTTGGTGCCTTCCCCTCGACAATACGCCGCATTGATAGGGCGACTTATTGGAATTTGCCGCTTGCAGCGGTCCAAATCGGACGGTGCAGCGTCGGATCGCGTTGAAAGCGCATCGCGGCGTCCCTATAGAAGAACAACTGGATTTTGCGCCGCAAGGCCGGCGCTGAGGGAATTCCAAGCGAAAGGACATTCATGCCCTGGAACGACAAGAGCGGTGGCGGCGGCGGCCCATGGGGCGGCGGCGGCGGCAATCAGGGGCCCTGGGGGCAGGGACCAAAGGGACCTAGCGGCCCGCAAGGGTCACCTCCCGATCTCGAAGACATCATCCGCCGCGGCCAGGACCGGCTGCGGCGCGCGCTGCCCGGTGGCAGCGGCGCCAGCCCGGCCGTCTTTGCGCTGATCGCTGCGGCGCTGATCGTGCTGTGGGCGTTCAAGGCGGTCTACACCGTGCAACCGGACGAAGTTGCGGTCGAGTTGCGCTTCGGCAGGCCGAAGGCGGAGCTGTCGCAGCCGGGTCTGCATTTCCACTGGTGGCCGGTCGAAACCGTCGAGACGGCCAACATCGCCGAGCAGCTCGTCGATATCGGTGGTGGCGGCGCGACGAGTGGCAACACTTCCGGGCTGATGCTTACCGGCGACCAGAATATCGTCAACGTCCAGTTCTCGGTGGCCTACCAGGTCTCCGATCCGAAGGCCTATCTGTTCGATGTCTCCGATCCCGAAGGCATGCTGCAGCAGGTCGCTGAAAGCGCCATGCGTGAAGCTGTCGGCCGGCGACCGGCCCAGGACATTTTCCGCGACGATCGCCAAGGTATCGCCGCGTCGGTGCGTGAAATCATCCAGACGACGCTGGACGGCTACAAGGCCGGCCTGAACGTCAACGCGGTTTCGATCGAGGACGCGGCGCCGCCGCGCGAAGTGGCGGACGCGTTCGACGAAGTGCAGCGCGCCGAACAGGACGAGGACAAGTTCGTCGAGCAAGCCAACCAGTATTCCAACCAGAAACTCGGCCAGGCGCGCGGCGAGGCCGCACAGGTCCGTGAAGACGCGGCGGCCTACAAGAACCGCGTCGTGCAGGAGGCCGAAGGCGAGGCGCAGCGCTTCATCTCGGTCTATGACGAATATGCCAAGGCCCCCGATGTGACGCGCAAGCGCCTCTATCTGGAAACGATGGAGAAGGTCCTGAAAGACTCCAGCAAGGTCATCGTCGAACAGGGCAATGGGCAAGGGGTCGTGCCCTATTTGCCGCTGCCGGCACTGCAGCCGAAGGCGCCGGCGCCCCTTGGCGCCACGACCGGAGGAGCACAGTGATGGCCAATCGTCTTCCCATCCTCGCCGTCATCGCGGTCGTGCTTCTGTTCCTGCTCTACTCCTCGGTCTTCGTGGTCAACGCGCGCCAGCAGGCGCTCGTGCTGCGGTTCGGTGAGATCGTCGATGTCAAGAATGAACCCGGAATCTATTTCAAGGCGCCTTTCGCCTTCTTCGACGCCGACAGCGTGCAATTGATCGAAAACAGGGTGCTGCGTTTCGATCTCGACAACATCCGCGTCCAGGTTTCGGGCGGCAAGTTCTATGAGGTCGACGCCTTCATCGCTTACCGTATCTCGGATCCGCGCGTGTTCCGCTCCGCCGTGTCCGGTCAGATCACACTGGCAGAAGCCCGACTGAGGACGCGTCTGGATGCAGCGCTGCGCCGTGTCTACGGTCTGCGCGACTTCGAAGCGGCGCTCTCGGAAGAGCGGGCCGTGATGATGCGGGAAGTGCGCGATCAGCTTCGGCCGGACGCGACGTCGCTCGGTCTGCAGATCGAGGATGTGCGCATCCGCCGGACCGACCTGACGGCTGAGGTTTCGCAGCAGACCTTCGACCGCATGAAGGCCGAACGCCTGGCCGAGGCCGAACGGCTGAGAGCGCGCGGCAAAGAGGCCGCGCAGCGCATCACCGCACGCGCCGACCGCGAAGTGGTGGAAATCGTCGCCGAAGCGCGCAAGGAATCGGAAATCCTGCGCGGTGAGGGCGAGGCCCAGCGCAGCGCCACCTTCGCCGATGCCTACAAACGCGATCCGGCCTTCTTCGACTTCTACCGATCGATGAATGCCTATGGCACGGCGCTGGACAACTCCGGGACGACGATGGTGCTGTCGCCGAACTCGGAGTTCTTCCGCTTCTTCCGCAACCCCGACGGCACGGACGCAAAGCCGGCGACCCCTGCGGCTCCAGCGACGGCACCTGCCGCGCCGGCGGCACAACCTGCACCCGCCCAGTAGGGCGGTGCAGGATTTCCTTGCGGCCATAGGCCTGGTCCTCGTTGTCGAGGGCCTGGTCTATGGCGGCTTTCCCGGCCTCGCCAAGCGCCTTGCCGGCGAAGTGCTGTCGACGCCGGAAAATGCGCTGCGCATCGTCGGGCTGGCGGCGATTGCCATCGGCGTCGGCATTGTCTGGCTGGTGCGTGGCTGAGGACCGCTGATATCAGGTGTAACGGAGGATTTATCCTCCTGATGTGGCCATAGCCGCAAACGTGCCGTATTTCTTGCCAACATGACGCGACGCGGCGTTTTGCCGAAGCGCTTTTTCTTTTCAGCAATTCCGGGAGGCTCTCGATGACATCCAACACCCTTCTGCGCGCGGCGCGACGGACGTTCATCGCAGGTGCTGCGGCACTTCTGGTCGGTGCGCTTGCCGTACCGGCTTTCGTGACGCCGACGGTTGCCGCCGACGGACCGGCTTCGGTCGCCGACCTCGCCGAGGGCCTTTTGGGCGCGGTGGTCAACATCTCGACCTCGCAGACCGTGAAGGGCACGGAAGGTCCGGGCGCGGTGCCGATGCCGCAACTGCCCGAGGGGTCGCCGTTCCAGGATTTCTTCGACGATTTCTTCAAGAACCGCGGCGGCGACAAGGATGGCGGCGCGCAAAAGGTGCAGTCGCTGGGCTCCGGCTTCGTGGTCGATGCCGAGCAAGGCATTGTCGTCACCAACAACCACGTGATTGCCGATGCCGACGACATCGAGGTGAATTTCTCCGACGGCGTGACGCTCAAGGCGACATTGGTCGGCACCGACACCAAGACCGACGTCGCGGTGCTCAAGGTCGACCCGAAGGGCCACAAGCTGACGGCGGTGAAGTTCGGCGATTCCAACAAGATGCGCGTCGGCGACTGGGTGATGGCGATCGGCAATCCGTTCGGCCTCGGCGGCACGGTCACGGTCGGCATCGTCTCGGCCCGCAACCGCGACATCAATTCCGGCCCCTATGACGACTTCATCCAGACCGACGCCGCGATCAACCGGGGCAATTCCGGCGGTCCGCTGTTCAACAGCCTGGGCGAGGTCATCGGCATCAACACCGCGATCATCTCGCCGTCCGGTGGCTCGATCGGCATCGGTTTCTCCATTCCCTCGCAGATCGCTTCGGGCGTCGTCGACCAGCTGCGCCAGTTCGGCGAAACCCGCCGCGGCTGGCTCGGCGTGCGCATCCAGCCGGTGACCGACGACATCGCCGAGAGCCTCGGCATGGCGACCGCCAAGGGTGCGCTGGTGGCCGGCGTCATCAAGGGCGGACCGGTCGACAACGGCACAATTCTCGCCGGCGATGTCATCATCAAGTTCGACGGCAAGGACATTCATGAAATGCGCGACCTGCCGCGTGTCGTGGCGGAAAGCCCGGTCGGCAAGGCGGTCGACGTGATCATCGTGCGCAAGGGCGTCGAGCAGACGGTGAAGGTGACGCTTGGCCGGCTCGAAGACGGCGAGAAGCTCGCCAGCGGCGAAGACGGCACTACCGACGAGGACAAGGGCGGCGACAAGGCGCCCGCGGTTTCGACGGCTTCGGTGCTCGGCATGACTGTCGGCGAGCTCAATGACGAAACGCGGACCAAGTTCGGCATCGCTGCCGATGTCTCGGGCGTCGTCATCACCGACGTCACCAAGGAGTCGGCTGCGGCCGAGCGCGGCATTCAGGCCGGCGAGGTCATCACCGAGATCGCCCAGGAATCGGTCGCGACCCCGAAGGACGTGATGGACCGGATCGGCGCGCTGAAGGAGCAGGGCCGCAAGAACGCGCTTCTGATGCTGGCGTCCAAGACCGGCGAATTGCGGTTCGTCACGATCCGGATGGATTGAGTCCGGAAAACACCCTAAGCGATTGTGTTTCAAGAAAAAGGGCGGCTAGCGAGCCGCCCTTTTTCTTGCCTGCCAGTCCTTGCGCGACAGGGCGTAGAGGACATGTCGCTTCAGGTGCGGATGGCTGCCGGGGATCGAAGGGTGGTCGAAATCGCGGGCCGGGTCCGGGCTCATGCCGAGGCGCTCCATGACGGCCGTCGAGCGGCGGTTGCCGGCGACGGCGAAGGAGACGATTTCGTCGCGGTCGAGCGTTTCGAAGCCAAAGGCGAGCCATGCCTCGGCCGCCTCGGTGACATAGCCCTTGCCCCAGAATTCGGGCGCCAGACGCCAACCGATCTCCACTGTGTCGCTAGGCATGGACGGCACGTGATCGGTTTCGAGGAGGCCGACAAATCCTATGCATTCGCCCGTCGCGGCGATTTCCGCGGCGGCAAAGCCAAAGCCGTCCTCGGCAATCCAGCCGCGGAACTCATCCATCTTGGCATCCGTCTCCGCTCGGTCGCGACGGAACGGAAAAAACTCCATCACGCGCTCGTCCGAATTGATGCGGTGAAAAAGCTCGCGGTCGCGGTCCTCCCAGTTGCGCAGGATCAGGCGTTCGGTGTGCATCGGTTTCATCCGGCAAACTCTTCCTGGCGATAACCTTGGAGATAAAGCAGGGCCGTGAGGTCACCATGGTCGATCCGGACCTTGGCTTGCGCGGCGACGGTGGGCTTGGCGTGGAGCGCGACACCGGTGCCGGCAAGCCGGATCATGTCGAGATCATTGGCGCCGTCACCGACGGCAATGGCGTCGGCTGGAGTCAGGCCGAGACGGGCCGAGATCTCGTTCAGGGTATCAGCCTTGGCGGCGCGGCCGAGGATCGGCTCGGCGACCAGGCCGGCAAAGCGCTCATTCTCCTCGATCAATCGGTTGGCGCGGTTTTCCTGGAAACCGAGCATGTCCGCGATGCGGCTGGTGAAGACGTCGAAGCCGCCGGAGACGAGTGCCGTCCAGGCGCCATTGGCCCGCATCGTCTGCACCAGAGCGCGACCGCCCGATGCCAGTGTCAGGCGGTTTGCGATGATGCGGTCGACAACGGCGGTCTCGAGGCCTTTCAGCAGCGCCACGCGTTCCCGTAAGGCCGGCTCGAAGGCGATCTCGCCATTCATCGAGCGCGCCGTGATGGCGGCAACGCGATCCTTGACGCCGATCTCGTCGGCCAGTTCGTCGATGCATTCCTGGTCGATCATGGTCGAATCCATGTCGGCAAGCAGGATTGTCTTGCGGCGTGTTCCAGCCTGCTGGACGATCACGTCGACGGGTTCGGAGCCAAGCACGGAGCGTAAGGCGGCAATCATCTCAGCGGCTTCAGCCCCTTCGGCCAGCACCAGATCGCAGGCGACGCCGTCGCCCAGCCAGCGAACAGCGCTTGCGCCGACCGACCGTGAGGCCATATTCGCAAGCGAGGCCGACACGGAGCGGCTGACGGGGTGTGACACAAGCGTGGCAATCAGCGGCATCGAAAATTCCAGGCAGGCGGGCGAAGGCCGCGTGAAGAACGCGATCCTGATAGCCGGGCCAACCGCCAGCGGCAAGTCGGCGCTGGCGCTCGATCTCGCCGAGCGCGAGGGCGGCATCATCGTCAACACCGATTCCATGCAGGGCTATTCGGTGCTGGATGTGCTGACGGCGCGGCCGGCTGCCGCCGAACTCGCCCGCGCGCCGCATTTTCTCTACGGTCACGTGCATCCCTCCACAGCCTATTCCACCGGCGCCTGGCTGCGCGACGTGATCAAGCTGATCGATGACGGTACGCTAGCCCGGCGGCCCGATGGACCTCCCTTCGAACATCCCGTGATTTTCGTCGGCGGCACCGGGCTCTATTTTCGCGCGCTTGCCGAGGGCATTTCGGAAATGCCCGACATTCCGCAGCAGGTGCGCGACCGCTGGCGCTACGAGTTGAAGGAGCAAGGCGCGGCCAAGCTGCATCGCCTCCTGATGCACGAGGATTCCGCGGTCGCCATGCAGCTGAAGCCGACCGACGGCCAACGCATCGTGCGGGCGCTGGAGGTGCTTGACGCATCCGGCCGCTCCATTCTCGAATGGCAAGCGGCGCGCGGCCGGCCGCTGATCGACCGCGACAGCGCGCGTTTCTTCGTTATCGAGCCGGACCGCGCGGCGCTTGTCGAGCGGATTGAGAGCCGGTTCGACCGGATGCTCGATCTTGGCGCTCTTGATGAGGTCAAACGGCTTGTGGCGCTTGGCCTCGATCCTGATTTGCCCGCGATGAAGGCGATCGGCGTCCGCGAACTCTCGGCCGCGATGGCTGATGACATCAGCTTTCCCCAGGCCATCGAGCGCTGCAAGGCAGCGACGCGGCAATATTCCAAACGGCAAACGACGTGGTTTCGCCATCAGCTTGGCCCAGAATGGCTGAGATTGCAGCCTGGTGACGACCTGAAAACCGTGATTTGATTTTCCTGCTGCTAATACAATCAAAGAAACAGAATCCGGAATGAACATTCCCGCTCCGGTTGTCTGGGTTAACCCTCCGTAAGGCGCCCGCGTGCCATAAAGCCGACGGGCACTTTTCCAACGGGGAGCAGATGCGTTTCCACAAGGCGGAATCCGCATTTTTCGTTTTTATTTTCGTGATCCTCGCTGCAGGCCTGGTGACGCTTCATGCCTATGGTCTTTTGCAGGGCATCGCCGCCGACATGGATACCGCTTCCCGCATCGAGAGGATCGTGTACCTCAACAGGCTGCTGTTCATCACCGGGGTGCTTCTGGCGACGGCGCTGTTCTTCGGCGTGTTCTTCATCTACCCGCTGATCCGCAGACAGGCGACGGAAGAGGGCAAGCTGCGGGCGATGACGGTTTCACTCAGCGCCCGTTCGGAAACATTGCAGCATGCGGCGCTGACCGACGGTCTCACTGGCATGCAGAACCGGCGCTATTTCGACGATGCGCTGAAGGAATATCTCGAGGAATTCCGCCGCATCGAAAAGCCTGTCGGGCTGATGATCCTCGACCTCGATCACTTCAAGCAGGTCAACGACACGCATGGCCACGATGTCGGCGACGAGGTGCTTCGGGCGGTCGCCAATTGCCTCAAAGGCATGACGCGCTATCACGACGTGGTGGCGCGGCTCGGCGGCGAGGAGTTCGCCGTGGTCACGCCAAACATGGATGCAGAGTTGCTGGGGAAATTCGCCGAACGCATCCGCAAGGCGATTGCCAACATGTCGGTGCTGTCGGGCAATGTCCGCCTCAAGATCACCACCAGCGTCGGACTTGCAGTATGGGACCGCAAGGAAACGGCTGAGGAATTTTACCGCCGCGCCGACCGCCAGCTCTATGAGGCGAAGAGGCAAGGCCGCAATCGCGTCTGCGCCTAAAATCCCGAAGAAGAATTCATGAGGCCGGTTGCCTGACGCGGCTTTCTCGACTTCCGGTGCTCACGGACTGAATGTCCGCTCCGCTCCGGCTTCTCGATAGCCACGCCATTCAATCCGGCCTGATGAATTCCCTTTCGGGATTTACCCAAGGGGGCCTACGAGGCCGAAATCTCGAAAAGGTCGGCGCGGCTCGTTGTTGCTTTGCCAACGAGCTTTCAGCTGGACCTGATGGAGCAGACTATTCGTTCTGCGGGCGCATGCCGAAGGTTGTGGGCTTGAGGCCGTAGCGCAGGTCGAAATCGTCGTCCGGCTGGAGGCGCTGGGCGGTGGCCGGCTTGCGGTAATCGGGATCGCCGGCCTGGCGGCCGGTATCCACCACCTCGGCGAAGGCCATCTGCTGCTGCGGCTTCGGCACGTTGCGCAGCCGCTCGACGATAGCCGCGAGATCGACGTCGTTGCCGTCCTGCGCGAACTCGTCCTGCTCTCGCTTGGCGGTGCCGGGAATCAGGTTCTCCGACAGTTTTTCGAATTTCAGTCGCATGGTCGTCGCCACGCCTTCACCGAAGGCAATGGCTTCGCGCTGGCCCATGGAGGACAGGAAGGCCAGCGTCGAGGCCGAAGAATCGGCGATCGCCGAGCGGATGATTGCCTGGTCCTGCTCGCTGGCCAACCGCATGGCGAAGAAGGTCGAGCACTGCGACAGGATGGTCGGATCGAGCTCGCCCGGACGCTGGGTGACGACACCGAGATAGCAGCCATATTTGCGGCCTTCCTTGGCGATGCGCGACAAGGCATGCCTTGTCGGTGCAAAGCCGAGCCGCGCATCGGCCGGCATGTAGCGATGCGCTTCTTCGCACAGGAAAAGCAGTTTCAGCCTGCCCTCGCTCCACAGGGCAAGGTCGAAGGCCAGGCGGGCCAGCACCGAACAGACGGAGTTGACCACCTCGGACGGCATGCCGGCCATCTCGAAGCAGGTCACCGGGCGGCCGTGATGCGGCACGCGGAAAATGTTGCCGATCGTCTCGTGAATCGTGTCCTCGATCAGCCGCGAATTGAACATGAAGCGATAGCGCGGGTCCGATGCGGCCGATTCGATGCGCGTCTTCAGCGATTTCAGTGTCGGACGGTCGTTCTTGCTTTCCAAGAGGCCCATGCGCTCGTCGATCTGCTTGATGAGATCGACCATGCGGTAGGGTACCGGCGTGTCGGCGGTCAGTGCATCGCTGCCACGCTTGATATAGGCGCCGGAATTCGGATTGCGGTAGAGGTTCTTGGCGGCTGGGATCAGATCGCGCAGCACATCGACTTCTTCCGGCACCGTCTCGCGGCCGCGAAACAGCACTTCGGCGAATTCCTCGAGCCTGAACATCCAGAACGGCAGATCGAGCGTCTTGGAATCGACCCGGACGCAGAATTCGGGGAGCGAGGCCGCGAATTCATTGTGCGGATCGAGGATGAGGATACGCAGGTCGGGTCGGGCTGCGATCGACTTGCGCAACAGCAGCGAGACGGCGGTGGATTTGCCGACGCCGGTTGTGCCGACAATGGCGAAGTGGCGCGCCAGCGTGTCGTCGATGGCGATGTTGGCGTCGATCGCCTCGTCCTGCGACAGCGTGCCGATGGTGATCGAATGACGCCCGGCAAGGTCGTAGACCGCCTGCAGGTCGCGGCTGCGGATGCGGTGGGCAATGGCGCCGATATGCGGATAGGTGGTGATGCCGCGGTCGAAAACCGGTTTGTCGCCGGGCTCGGCGCCGTCACGCACCTCGCCGATCAGTTCGACGCTGACCTCGATCGGGTTCTGTCCCTCATTGCTCCAGGCGCGATCCGATTTGCCGATCTCATAGACGAGGCCAACGGTGCGCGATGTCCCGAGGTTGATGGAGATCATCTTGCCGACCGTCCACAGGCCGGTGACCGCGCCTTCGAGATCGTCTGCGTAGGCGCTGATGGTGGCGCGCGCGCCGTCGCACTGCACGACATTGCCCAGGATGCGCTTGTCGTTCTGCTCGGCGCGGCGACGCTCCTGCGAGGTCGGTTCTCCAACGGAGGCTTCGCGCTCGACAAACATACGGTCCGATCCCCATTTCCGTGGAGTGTCGACCCTACGCAAATGGGGTTAAGGTGGCGTGTGGCGGGATGGTGTAGCAGGCGTTAACCCATCAGCGAAAATTCAACCGACCAGCCTCTTTCCCCAACTACGGATTTTCGATATATCGGACGAATGACTGATATAGCGAATGATATTTCCGCCACCATCGGCCGACGAATCCACTCCGAAAGAACCTTGCGGGACTGGTCGCTGGCCGATCTCGCCGATCGCTCAGGCGTCTCCAAAGCCATGCTCAGCACCATCGAGCGGGGCATGACCAGCCCGACGGCGGCTCTTCTGGTACGCATCGCCGCCGCCTTCGGCATGACATTGTCGACGCTGATTGCCCGCGCCGAGCAGCAAGGCGGTGGCCTGCTGCGCGAAATCGAGCAGCCCGTATGGCGCGACCCCGGCACGGGCTATGTCCGGCGGCATCTGTCGCCGGCCTCCGACATGCCGCTCGAACTGATCCGGGTGCAACTGCCGGCCGGCGCCAGGGTGAGCTTCCCGGCGGCCTCATATGCCTTCATCAAGCAGCAGATGTGGCTGATCTCCGGGCGGCTTGAGTTTATCGAGGGCGATGTCGTGCACAGTCTCGAGCCCGGCGACTGCCTGGCGCTCGGCGCGCCGTCGGACTGCACGTTCCACGCCGTGGGGTCGCAGCCCGCCGACTATCTGGTTGCGCTGGTCAGGGGCTGAAGCCGTGGCAAGACGTCCCAAGCGCTCCGACAATGGCGGACCGCCGCTCGATGATTACAAAGGGCCGCCATGGGGCAAGGGCGACCCCTACATCTTCCTGGCCTGGCAGGCAGCGCACGCCAAGGCTTGGAAGGCGCCGAGCCGCGACGTGATGCTGATGCGCATGGACAAGGCCGAGCAGCTCGGCCTGACCTATGAGGAATACACGCTCGAAATCCTCGAGCGTGGGCTCCATCTGCAGCCGAAAGACAGCGATCGCATCGCCGCGATCAAGGCCGCGAGAAAGCGGCGTCGCGTAGTTCGTCTGGATTGACGCCACGAGAGACAAGCACGCATGAGTTCCATTGAAATCAAAATTCTGACCCGTGACGCCGCAACGCTGGCGCGTTGGCTGACATATTGATCGAGACGGTCGCGGCCGGCGGATCCGTCAGCTTCATGCATCCGTTGTCCAGGCAAGCGGCGGCAGCCTTCTGGGACAAGTCGCTGATGGCTGCGGAGAGAGGCGAAAGAGCGGTGCTGGGCGCGTGGCACGGCGATGTTCTCGTAGGCACCGTGACGTTGCTGCTCGATTTCCCTGATAACCAGCCGCACCGGGCCGAGATCGCCAAGCTGATGACCCGGCTCGAGCAACGTGGCAAGGGGATAGCGAGCCGGCTGATGCGCGCTGCGGAAGCCCTCGCCATCGAGAAAGACCGCACGCTGCTGGTGCTGGATACCGCGGCGGAGGAGGGCGCTTCCGGCCTCTACGAAAAGCTCGGCTTCACGCTCACCGGCGAAATACTGGACTTTGCCTTGAAGCCGCATGGTGGGCTGACCGGCACGCTCATCTACTGGAAGCGCATCGGCCAGTCCGCCAGTGGTCCCGCCTAACCCTTGTGATGAACCTGCTGCAGCCCATAGACCGGCGCTGCGATGCCCTCCATGCGCGCCTTCAGCTGCAGCGAGAGGAACTGCGAATAATGGCGCGACTGGTGCAAATTGCCGCCATGGAACCACAGCGCCTCCTGCTGCGTCGGCTTCCACATATTGCGCAGCTCGCCTTCCCATGGCCCGGGATCCTTGGTGGTGTTCGAGCCGAGGCCCCAGCACTTGCCGACCTTGTCCGCGACCTCTCTTGAGATCAAATCGGCCGCCCAGCCGTTCATCGAGCCGTAGCCGGTGGCATAGACGATGAGATCGGCCGGAAGTTCGGATCCGTCGGAGAGCAGAACGGAATGCGCCTTGATCTCCTTCACCTCGACGCCGCTCTTCAATTTGATCGAGCCGTCGATGATCAGGTCGGAGGCGCCGACATCGATATAGTAGCCTGAGCCGCGCCTCAGATACTTCATGAACAGGCCGGAGCCATCATCGCCCCAGTCCAGCATGAAGCCGGCCTTCTCCAGACCCTTGTAGAAATTGGCGTCGCGCTTCTTCATCTCGGCATAGGCCGGGATCTGGAATTCGTGCAGGATCTTGTAGGGCAGGGAGGCGAAGACGAGGTCGGCCTTGGCGGTGGTCATGCCGTTCTCGACCGCCTTTTCCGAATAGAGGGAGCCCAGCCCGATCTCCATCAGCGTGTCCGACTTGACGATATGCGTAGTCGAGCGCTGCACCATGGTGACGTCGGCGCCCGCTTCCCAAAGGGCGGCGGCGATGTCGTGGGCTGAGTTGTTCGAGCCGATGATAACAGCCTTCTTGCCGACATAGGCGTCGGGGCCGGGATGTTTCGAGGAGTGATGCTGGTCGCCCTTGAAGCTTTCCATGCCCTTGAAATTTGGCAGGTTGGCTTTGCCGGACTGGCCCGTGGCCAGCACCAGCTGCTTCGGTTTCAGCGTGATGTCCTTGCCATCGCGGCGCACGACAACGGTCCATTCCTTGTTCTTGTCGTCATAGACGGCGCTTTTGGCCTCGGTCGAGGACCAGTAATTCAGCTCCATCACCTTGGCGTACATTTCCAGCCAATCGCCGATCTTGTCCTTGGGCGCGAAGACCGGCCAGTTCCTGGGGAAGTCGATATAGGGCAGATGGTCGTACCAGACCGGGTCGTGCAGGCAGAGCGACTTGTAGCGTTTGCGCCAGCTGTCGCCGGCGCGCTCATTCTTCTCGACGATGATGGTCGGTACGCCGAGTTGCCGCAGCCGCGCGCCGAGCGCGATGCCGCCCTGGCCGCCGCCGATGATGAGCGTATAGGGCTGCGTCTTGAAGCCGAGCTCGGCGGCTTCCTGCTCGCGCTCTTCCTTCCAGGTCGGGCGATTTTTGCCGTGGCCGTGCTTGGCGCCGAGCGGGCGGTCGAAGCCGGCCGGCTCCTCATGGCCCTTCAACTCGACCATGGTGGTGAGCAGCGTCCAGATCTTGCCGTCCTTCAGCCTGATGTGACCGAAACCGCGGGCCACCGCCGTCTCGAAGCTGATCCAGCCGTCGAGCACGCCGTCGTTTTCCGTGGCGTCCTCGCCCTTGGCGATCGCCCAGTTCGACGGTTTGGTCTTGGCCAGCTGGCTCACCAGCATATCGCGAACCTGGTCGCGCCCTTCCATCGTCTTGACGTTCCAGGTGAAGCTGACGAGGTCGCGCCAAAAACAGTCCTCCTGGAAGCAGGCGACGGCCTTGTCGATATCGCCTGCGGTCAGGGCTGCGCCAAATTTGTCGAGCAGGTCGGAAAGCTTCTTGTTCGGGGCCTTGTCGAGCATTGAATTTCCTCCGCGATTTTTCCTGGCCGCCTGTAGCGAGCGGAACCCTGCCGAAGCTTGACGTCCGGCCTTGCGCAGTATCGCGGCAAATCATGCACCGCGTCACGTCGTCCAATAGTTTGGCGCGTTTTCAGCGGCTTATCGGGAAATCGCCGTGCGGACCGCGCCCTGCTCAAATGCTACGGGCGCTCAGCCGTGCGCTGGCCGAACACGGTTGCGAACCAGTGGCGGACGGCTTCCTCGGCCCGGCTGAGATGGGCGCCGGAAGGGGCCGTCAGGTAGTGGCCGGCGCCGC
Organism: Mesorhizobium sp. 128a; assembly: GCF_053848025.1. Lineage (NCBI taxonomy): Bacteria > Pseudomonadati > Pseudomonadota > Alphaproteobacteria > Hyphomicrobiales > Phyllobacteriaceae > Mesorhizobium > Mesorhizobium sp. 128a. The sequence goes on from NZ_JBSPKY010000009.1 coordinate 222,877, forward strand.
TCGACAGCGCGAAGCCGGAAAGGGTGACGAGCGATCCGTCGCGCAGCGCCGCATCGGCCAGCGGGCGCGAGCCGAGCACCATTCCGGCGCCGTGCTTTGCCGCCTCCAGCGCGGTGACGAAACTGTCGAATTTGTGCACCGGCCCGATCGTCGGTTTCATCCGTGCGACGGCGAACCATTCGCCCCACATTTCCCTCGCGCCGACGACCGTAAGCCTTGGCAATCCGGTCCAATCCGAGACTTTGGCAAGCTCGGGAGCCGCCATCGGCGTCAAGGTTTCGCGGGTGAGGCGGTCGGCCTGCCGCCCAGTGAAGGAACCGGAGCCGCTGCCGAAGCGGATGTCGAGCCCAGCGGAGCGCTCGCCATAATCGGCCGGGGTATGGATGGTCTCGATCTGCAGCTGGACGAAGGGCAGGTCGCTGGCCATTTGCGGCAGCTTCGGCGCGATCATCAATACGGCAAACGAGATCGGCGAGCGGATCGTCACACTCTGGACGGTCCTGGGCTCGAACAGTTCCCGCGTGCTGTTGGCGATCGTCGCAAAGGCCGATTGCAAATGCGGCAGATAGGCAGCACCCTCCGGCGTCAATTCGACGCCGCGCGCCAGGCGGATGAACAGCTTCTGCTTCAGCCGCTCTTCGAGCGAGCGTATGTGCTGGCTGACGGCCGCCTGGGTCAATCCGAGTTCGGCCGCCGCGGCGGTGAAATTCGACAGCCGCGCGGCGGCCTCGAAGCTGCGCAGCCAGTCGAGCGGGGGCAAGGGCAGGGTTGTTTGAGGCATTAGAAATTTATGCCCATAGGCCGAAAAACGATAATTTGAGTTATGCCTCTTATCCCGCCAACATGCAACCGAAGCCCCACGGAACTGGGGTACAGCGGATAGGAACGGATCTTCATGCTCACCCACGCGCTGATCGGCGACGAAGGCAGAACAATCGAGCTTGGCTGGAAGGACGGGACGCGCACCCGCTTCCACGCCATGTGGCTGCGTGACAATGCACTGGACGACAAGACGCGCAGCGCCGGCAACGGCCAGCGGCTGATCACCATTCTCGATATTCCAGTGCAAACGCGGATCGGCGCTGCCGCGATCAGGGGCGATGCCCTCGAAATCACCTTCGTGCCTGAACAGAAAACCGTCAGCTTTCCCGCGGCGTGGCTGAGCGCCAATGCCTATGATCGCGATGCCGCTCGCCAGCCCGGCTGGACCGGCGAGGCCACGGTGCGCTGGACCAAGGCCTCGATGCAGAATTCGGTGCCGCGCGCCGGCTACATCGCCGCCAGCCGCGATCGCGCCGTCCTGCGGCAATGGCTGTCGGCGGTGAAGACCTATGGCTTCGCGGTGATGGACGATCTGCCGGCCGAATCCGGGGCGCTGTGCAAGGTCTCCGATCTGTTCGGCTATATCAGGGAGACCAATTACGGCCGCTGGTTCGAGGTGCGCGCCGAGGTCAACCCCAACAATCTCGCCTACACCAATCTCGGCCTGCAGGCGCACACCGACAATCCCTATCGCGATCCGGTGCCGACGCTGCAGATCCTGTCCTGCATCGAAAACACGGTGGAGGGTGGCGAATCCAGCGTCGTCGACGGCTTTGCGGTGGCAGCCGTCTTGCAGGCTGAGAATCCCGAGGGCTTCCGTCTCTTGAGCACTTATCCCGCGCGTTTCGAATATGCTGGCTCTTCCGGTGTGCGGCTGCAGGCCAAGCGGCCGATGATCGAGCTTGGGCCCGATGGCGAACTCATCTGCATCCGCTTCAACAACCGCTCGCTGGCACCGACCGTCGATGTGCCGTTCGCCGACATGGAAGCCTATTACGCCGCCTATCGCCGGTTCGCCGAACTGATCGAGGATCCGTCCTTCGAAGTGACCTTCAAGCTGGAGGCAGGGCAGGCCTTCATCGTCGACAACACCCGGGTCATGCATGCCCGCAAGGCGTTTTCGGGCACCGGCAAGCGCTGGCTGCAAGGATGCTACGCCGACAAGGATGGCCTGCTGTCGACGCTGGCGGCGATCGAACACGGCTTCAAGGAGGCTGCGGAATGAGTGGCCAGGATTTGAACGCGGACACCATCGTCGAGTTCATCGCCGACATTTTCGAGCGGCGGGGTGCCGAATCCTATCTCGGCGAACCCGTCACCATGTCGCAGCATATGCTGCAGGGCGCCTGGTTTGCCGAACAGGACGGCGCGCCCGACGTGCTGGTGGCGGCGGCGCTGCTGCACGACATCGGCCACTACACCAGCGAGTTCGGTACGTATTCGCCCGACGATGTCGAGGACAAGCATCATGACGAGGCCGGCGGCGAGGTGCTGGCGCCGTTCTTCCCGCCGGTCATCGTCGAATGCGTGCGGCTGCATGTCGCCGCCAAGCGCTATCTCTGCGCGACCGACCCGACCTATTTCGGCAAGCTCTCGCAGGCCTCGGTCCACACGCTGTCGCTGCAGGGCGGGCCGATGAACGCCGAGGAGGTGGCCGAGTTCCGCAAGAACCCCTTCCACGAGGAAGCGGTTCGCGTGCGCATCTGGGATGAAGCCGGCAAGATCGCCGACATGAAGACGCGGACGTTTCGCGATTACGTGCCGCTGCTCCAGCGCGTTGTTCGAGACTTCGCCAATCGCACGTGAAATCCACACTCGAGAGGCAACGGCCATGTGCTTCCGCTTCGATGGCGAGGATACGGTCACCGCATGCCGGCCGGAGACTTGCCGCAAGCGCCTGCGTGAGCGAAGCACTCGCACTCCATTGGCTATCGCCAACGGTGTGCCGATGCAGACACCACAAGCCAAACGAACTCTTGCGGCTGCGTTCCCCTCTGGGGCTTCGGTCCCACCGTTGTTGGGCTGATGGACGGCAGAGGCCAGGGGACCAAAGTCTGATGGCAGCCTATGCAGGTCCAAAAGACCACTCAGGATGGAACACGGGGCCATCGGCATCGTTACCGGCACTTAGTGAGGCGTTCGTGGACAACAGCCTCCATCAGGCACGATGGTGCTCTTGCCTGTTTTCGGGGTGGCCATCCTGGTCTTGACGACAGGAGTAATTCCAAGCTTGTGAACAGGATGTCATGATCATCCGATGTACAAGTTTAGGTATGGAAAAAATCTTTCGTTGTATTGACATGTTGCTGCAACGTGTGGCTGAGGTCTGGCTCGTACTTTCGACATGCGCCGATCTTCTTAAGCCGTGTTTTCTGCGGAAAATTTGGAACAAAGTTTTTTTGGCAGAGTTGGCTAGACTGAGGGACCCACTCTTAAGGGAGAAAGCAAATGAGACATGTGTTGATCACCAGCATGATTGCGCTTGGCGTCGGGTGTGGCGCCGCGATCGCTCAGACCGAGGCCGTGCAGCCGAGCGGCGGCGACAATTGCGCTGCGGGCACAGCCGATTGCCAGAAGGGCGGCAAGGCCGGCGAGCAGGCGCAAGGCAAGATGAAGTCACAGACCGAGCAGAATGCTCAGGGCCAGGCCGGCGCTACGACCGACCAGCAGGCTCAGGGCAAGCCCAAGCTCAAGACAGATGAACAGGCCCAGGGCAAGGCCGGAACCAGCACCGAGCAGCAGGCTCAGGGCAAGGCCAAGGTCAAGACGGATGAACAGGCGCAGGGTAAGGCCGGAGCCAGCACTGAGCAGAACGCACAGGGTAACACAAATGTTCAGACCGACCAGGGCAAGACGGCCTCGATCAACAACGTGACCGTCGAGCAGAAGACTCAAGTCACGCAGATTATCCACGAGACCAGAGTTGAACCGGTGAAGAGCGTCGATTTCGACATTTCGATCGGCATCGAGGTGCCGCGGCACAAAGTGCGCCTGCACCGTCTGCCGGCGCGCATTGTCAAGATCGTCCCGGCCTACGAGGCTTATGAATACTTCGTGCTGGCCGACGGGCGCATCGTCATAGTCGACCCGGATACGTACAAGATCGTGCTGATCCTGACGTGACGCGGGCCGCGGCCCTTGTGGCTCATTCTCGGCGCGGTGCGAGTGAGGAGTATCGCATCCGCCGCGGTGGCCCGCCGACCAGAGGCGGCGGGCCACTTGCTTTGTTCTTCGCGTCGCGCGTTTTTCCCGTTGACACCCTGCCTTTCACACCCGTAGTGTCCGCCACCATGAAAAAGGCACTCATTCTCGTAGGAAAGCGCGTGGGCAAGGCGGTGTAACCGCCGGGCGAAATCCCCCCATGCGCAACACACAGGCTCCCTCGGGGGCCTTTTTTATTGCCCGAAACACGATTAAACGACCAGCAATCGCCAGGATGGCGGACAGTACGGGACAGGACCGATGAGCAACGGACAAAGCGAGCGGCGCGAGATGACGGGTGCCGAAATGGTGGTGCAGGCGCTCAAGGACAACGGCGTCAAGCATGTCTTCGGCTATCCCGGCGGCGCCGTCCTTCCGATCTATGACGAAATCTTCCAGCAGGACGAGGTCGAGCACATCCTGGTCCGCCACGAGCAGGGTGCCGGTCATGCAGCCGAAGGCTATGCGCGCTCGACCGGCACGGCCGGCGTCATGCTGGTGACCTCAGGCCCCGGCGCTACCAACGCGGTGACGCCGCTGCAGGACGCGCTGATGGATTCCATCCCGATCGTCTGCCTGACCGGCCAGGTGCCGACCTCGCTGATCGGTTCCGACGCTTTCCAGGAATGCGACACCGTCGGCATCACGCGGCCCTGCACCAAGCACAACTGGCTGGTGAAGGACGTCAACGAACTCGCCGCCACCATCCACGAGGCCTTCCATGTCGCGACGACCGGCCGTCCCGGTCCGGTTGTGGTCGACATTCCGAAGGACGTGCAGTTCGCCAAGGGCATTTACGTGCCGCCGCAGACGGCGCCGCGCACCAGCTACCAGCCGAAGGTCCAGGGCGATCTGGACAAGGTCAAGGCAGCGGTCGAACTGATGGCCAGCGCCAAGAAGCCGATCATCTATTCGGGCGGCGGCGTCATCAACTCCGGCCCGGAAGCGAGCCATCTGCTGCGCGAACTGGTCGACCTCACAGGGTTCCCCATCACATCGACGCTGATGGGGCTCGGCGCCTATCCGGCATCAGGCAAGAACTGGATGGGTATGCTCGGCATGCACGGCACCTATGAAGCCAATATGGCCATGCACGATTGCGACGTGATGATCTGCATCGGCGCGCGTTTCGACGACCGTATCACCGGCCGGCTGACCGCGTTCTCGCCGAACTCGAAGAAGATCCACATCGATATCGACCCGTCGTCGATCAACAAGAACGTCCACACCGACGTGCCGATCATCGGCGATGTCGGCCGCGTGCTCGAGGACATGGTGCGGTTGTGGCGCGCGAGCGCCAAGGCCGACAAGAAGGCGCTCTATCCCTGGTGGGAGCAGATCGCCAAATGGCGTGCGCGCGATTCACTCGCCTTCAAGATGAACAACGACGTGATCATGCCGCAATACGCCATCCAGCGGCTCTACGAACTGACCAAGGACAGGGACACCTACATCACCACCGAGGTTGGCCAGCACCAGATGTGGGCGGCGCAGCACTATCATTTCGAGAAGCCGAACCGCTGGATGACATCGGGCGGGCTGGGCACGATGGGGTACGGCCTGCCGGCGGCACTTGGCGTGCAGATCGCTCACCCGGATGCACTGGTCATCGACATTGCCGGCGACGCTTCGGTGCAGATGACGATGCAGGAGATGAGCGCTGCGGTGCAGCACAATGCGCCGATCAAGATCTTCATCCTCAACAACCAGTACATGGGCATGGTGCGGCAGTGGCAGCAGCTGCTGCACGGCAACCGGCTGTCGCATTCCTACACCGAGGCGATGCCCGACTTCGTCAAGCTGGCCGATGCCTATGGCGGCCATGGCATTCGCTGCGAGAAGCCGGACGAGCTGGATGACGCGATCAAGGAGATGATCGAGGTGAACAAGCCGGTGCTGTTCGACTGCCGCGTGGCGACGCTCGCCAACTGTTTCCCGATGATCCCGTCGGGCAAGGCGCACAACGAGATGCTCCTGCCGGACGAGGCGACCGACGAAGCCGTGGCCAACGCCATCGACGCCAAGGGCAGGGAACTGGTCTAGGACAGATCGGGGCAGGGCTGTCGCAAGAAGCCGTGCGTCGCCAAAGAGTTAGATCAAGAGCTTGAAATTGAGATTCATGTCATGAACGCACAGCTTCAACCGACCGGCTCGGCCTATTTCATCGCCAAGGAAACGGAAAAGCCGGAAACGCACACGCTATCGGTGCTGGTCGACAACGAGCCGGGCGTGCTTGCCCGGGTCATCGGCCTGTTTTCCGGCCGCGGCTACAACATCGAGAGCCTGACCGTCTCGGAAACCGAGCATGAAAAGCATCTGTCGCGCATCACCATCGTGACGCGCGGCACGCCGCATGTGATGGAGCAGATCAAGCACCAGCTCGAGCGCATCGTGCCGGTGCATCGCGTGGTCGATCTTACCGTGCGTTCGCACGAACTCGGGCAGGAGCGGCCGCTGGAGCGCGAACTTGCGCTGGTCAAGGTCGCCGGCACCGGCGATGCCCGCGTCGAAGCGCTGCGGCTGGCGGACGCTTTTCGCGCTTCGGTGATCGACGCCAACACCGAGCACTTCATCTTCGAGATCACCGGCAAGGGTTCCAAGCTCGACCAGTTCATCGCCATCATGAAGCCGCTCGGCCTGGTCGAAATCTGCCGCACCGGCGTGGCAGCGATGAACCGCGGCCCGCAAGGGATGTAGGCGCGTCGCTCGCGACGCCGACGTCATTCATTAGTCTGGCCCGGCAGTCGGTGGGAGCTGGCTTTTGCGCACCTGCGGCTAGGACAGTATTGCTGACATGTCTGGGAGGATATCATGTCACTGGACGCTTTTCTTGCCCTTTTGGTCTACGCCTTCGTGACTTCGATCACGCCGGGGCCGAACAACCTCATGCTGTTGGCCTCGGGCGTGAATTTCGGCATCGTCAGGACAATTCCACATATGCTGGGCATCAGCATCGGCTTTTTCGTGCTGCTGCTGGCGGTCGGCTTCGGGCTCGGCGCGGCGCTGACGGCTGTTCCGGCGCTTCATACAGCGCTCAAAATAGCGGGTGCGGCCTACCTGCTCTATCTCGCCTGGAAGATCGCCATGTCGCGGTCGATCGGCGACAAAGGCGAAGTGGAAGGCAGGCCGATGCGCTTCATCGATGCGGCTGCCTTCCAATGGGTCAATCCCAAGGCATGGGTGATGGCGATCACCGCCATGGCCGTCTACACCAACCCCGACCGGCCGTTCCTCTCCGTCGGGCTGATCGCGCTGGCTTTCGCCATCGTCAACCTGCCGAGCGTGTCGGTGTGGGCAGGTTTTGGCACTGCGCTGCGCGGCTTCCTGTCCGATCCGGTGCGGCTGAAATGGTTCAACATCGGCATGGGCGTGCTGCTCGCGGCGACGCTGTGGCCGATGCTGAAATAGATCCGCCCAGCCTGAAATCTTGAGCATATCCGGCTGCCTTCCCAGCGCCTGCGGAGCCGTGTCAGCTTTCCTGAGCCAGCTGCACATTCATTGTGCAGTGCACATTAAATCTTCGTAATGCCGCGTTTTGGCCCTTTTCCGCCCAAGGCGTGTCCTATCTATTTCCGCAAAATCGCGGCAGGCGCCGTGATTTGCTGTAGAATGAGACCACCGGGTTCGGCGTGTCAGATCATAGGGCTTGCAGTCGATGCGCGGAAAAGTCGTTCTGGCGGTGGTGGTGGCAGCGGCCTGTGTCGCTGTGGCTTGGGTCTATTTTTCGCCTGGTGCGATGAGCGGCCTGCAGCAGATGCTGCCCGGCGCCAGGCAGACGGCAGCGGCGGACAAGCCGGCTGGATCAGACAAGAATTCTGGCAAATCCGGCGCCGGCGCAAATGCCGCGCGTTCGGCCTCGATCGTTTCGGCGACCGCGACAACCGCCGATTTCCCGATCCGCCGCTACGCCATCGGCTTCGTCTCGTCGCCGGCCGTGGTCAACATCAATGCCCGCGTGTCGAGCCAGATCGTGTCGATCGACGTCAAGGACGGGCAGATGGTGAAGGCGGGCGACCTTCTGTTCTCGCTCGACGACCGTGCCTTGAAGGCGCAGCTTGCGAAGGATCAGGCGACACTTGCCAAGGACCAGGCAATGCTGACGAGCTCGGTGTCAGACCTCCAGCGCGCCAAGGATCTCGTCGCCAAGCAGGCCGGCACGCAGCAGACCTATGACCAGGCCGTGGCAGCGCAGAAGGCGGCTTCAGCGACCGTCGATGCCGACAGCGCGACGATCGATGCCGACACTGTCCAGCTCGGCTTCGCCTCCATCAAGGCGCCGATTGCCGGGCGGCTGGGCGCGGTCAACGTTTCGGTCGGCGACCTTGTCACCGTCAGCAACGGCAATTCGAGCACGGCGACACCGCTGGTGACGATCACCCAGATCGATCCGCTGCAGGTCAACTTCAACCTGCCGGAAAGCAATCTGGCGCTGCTGCACAAGGCGTTGGCCAACCCGCAGCAAAATGCGGTGACATTGACCAAGGATGGCGATCCGACGCCGATCGGCAAGGGCACGCTCGACTTTGTCGATTCCAGCGTCGACACCGCTTCCGGCACCATCGCCACGCGGGCAAGCATTCCCAATGCCGATCTGTCGCTGTGGCCCGGGCAATATGTGAATGTCGTGCTCGATGCAGGCATCATGCCGCAAATGACCTCAGTTCCCACCGTAGCCGTGCAGCCTAGCCAGAAGGGGCCGTTCGTCTATGTGGTCAAGCCGGACAACACGGTCGAGATGCGGCCGGTGCAGGTGGCGCTGACCGAAGGCGAGAACAGCGCCATCAGCCAGGGCGTCAAGGCGGGCGAGAAGGTGGTGGTCGAGGGTCAGACCAGGCTGAAGGACGGCGCCACCGTGCATGAAGGCAAGGCGATGGCCGGCGATCAGGCAGCGCCGAAGGTCGCGCAAGCCGAGAAGGCTGCCGCCCAATGATCTCCGAATTCTGCATACGCAGGCCCGTCGCCACGTTGCTGATGTCGTTCGCCCTCGTTCTGGGCGGGCTGTTTGCCTACAAATTCCTGCCGGTGGCGGCACTGCCAAGCGCCGAGTTTCCGGTGGTCAACGTCTCGGCCACCTTGGCCGGGGCCTCGCCCGAAACCATGGCGACATCGGTGGCAACGCCGCTGATCAAGCAGTTCGCCACCATTGCCGGTATCGATTCCATCTCGACCAGCAATTCGCTGGGGCGCACCTCGATCGCCATCCAGTTCGTACTCAACCGGGATATCGACGCGGCCGCCGCCGACGTGCAGGCGGCGATCGCGCGCACGCAGCGGCAATTGCCGCCGGAGATGACGGCGCCGCCGAGCTATCGCAAGGTCAATCCGGCCGACGCGCCGATCCTTCTGATGTCGCTGGTCAGCGACACGGTTCCGCTGACCGATCTCGACGCCTTCGCCGAAAACGTCATCTCGCCGTCGCTGTCGACCATCGACGGCGTGGCGCAGGTGTCGATCTTCGGCCAGCAGAAATACGCGGTGCGCGTCCAGATCGACCCGACCGCGCTTGCCGCGCGCGGCATTTCGATTGATCAGCTGCAGACGGCGATCGCGTCGGCCAACAGCAACACGCCACTTGGCGTGCTGCAGAACGACAAGCAGCAGCTGACCATCACCGCCAACACGCAGCTTACCGACGCGGCCGGCTTCTCCAATCTCATCATCGCCACCAAGAACGGCCATCCGGTGCGGCTGGGCGAGGTGACCCGTGTCATCGATTCCGTCGAGACCACGACGACGGCGAGCTGGTATGACGGCACCCGCGCGATCATCCTGGCCGTGCAGCGCCAGCCCGACGCCAACACGGTCGACGTCGTCGACAAGGTCAAGGCGATGCTCCCGTCCTTTAGGGATCAGATGCCGGCGGCTGCCGACATCAAATTGCTCAACGACCGTTCGACCTCGATCCGCCAGGCCGTCGACGACGTGCAGTTCACGCTGCTCCTCACCATCGCCTTGGTGGTGATGGTGATTTTCGTCTTCCTGCGCCGGGTCACCGCGACCATCATCCCGGCCGTGGCGGTGCCGATCTCGCTGATTGCGACGCTGGGCGCGATGTTCCTGTTCGGCTTTTCCGTCGACAACATCTCGCTGATGGGCCTGACGCTGGCCGTCGGCCTCGTCGTCGACGATGCCATCGTCATGCTGGAAAACATCTTTCGGCACATGGAGGAGGACGGGCTGTCGGCCTTCGACGCGTCGCTGAAAGGCGCGCGCGAAATCGGCTTCACCATCATCTCGATTTCGATCTCGCTGGTGGCGGTGTTCATCCCCGTGCTTCTGATGGGCGGTGTCATCGGCCGCATATTCAACGAATTCGCCGTCGTGGTGACCGTCGCCATCCTGGCGTCGATGTTCGTTTCGCTGACGCTTACGCCGATGCTGTGCTCGCGCCTGTTGTCGGTAACCAAGGCTGACCGCGAAAAACATGCCCCCGGCCACAGACCGGACATGGTCACACGCGGCTACGACCGGCTGCTCAGCTTCTGCCTGCGCCACACTTTCCTGGTGTTCCTTGTCTTCGTCGGCACGGCGGCGGCGTCGGTCTGGCTGATCGAAGTCTCGCCCAAGGGCTTCTTCCCGCAGGAGGATATCGGCCAGATTTCGGTGACCACGATCGCGCGGCAGGACATATCCTTCGACGCCATGGTCAAGCTGCAGGGTCAGGCGGCCAGCGTCTTCTCCAAGTCGCCCTACGTTTCGCATGTCGCCTGGTCGGCCGGCGGCGGCGGCAATGCGCTGAACCAGGGCCAGCTTTATGTCCAGCTGAAGGACAAGAGCCAGCGCCCCGACATCGACAAGGTGCTCGCCGATCTCAGGCGGCAACTGGCCACCGTGCCCGGGATCGATGCCTATATGCAGCCGGTGCAGAACCTGAGGCTCGGCGCGCGCTCGTCGGCCAGCGCCTACCAGCTCGTCGTGCAGGGGCTCGATACCGGCCTGACCGACACATGGGCACAAAAGCTCAATGACGCGATGGCGGCGGATCATCAGCATTTCACCGACGTTACAGACGATTTGCAGAACAACTCGCTGCAGGCGACACTGGTGGTCGACCGCGACAAGGCGGCGTCGCTCGGCATCGACACCGATACGCTGCGTACCAGCCTCTATGGCGGTTTCGGCACCGCGCAGGTCTCGACCATCTTCGGCTCGGCCGACAGCTATGAAGTCATCATGGAGCTCGATCCCAACATCGAGTGGTCGCCCGAGCGCATGCTGGCCATACAGGTGAGGACGGCAAGCGGCAGCCTGGTGCCGCTTGGCGCCTTTGCCCGCGTCGACCGCACGGCCGGCGCCTTGACGGTCAACCAGCTCGGCCAGCTCCCGGCCGTGACCATCTCCTACAATCTGCCGCAAGGTGTGGCGTTGGGCGACAGCACGGCCCGCATCGCCGCGCTGAAGGAGCAGATCGGCATGCCGCCGGCGATTTCGACCAGCTTCGCCGGCACGGCGAAAACCTTCCAGGATTCGCTGGCCAATCAGGGCCTGCTGATCGGCGGCGCCATCCTGACCATCTATATCGTGCTCGGCATCCTCTATGAGAGCTTCATCCATCCGCTGACCATTCTGACCGGCCTGCCATCGGCGGTGCTCGGTGCAGTGGTGGCGCTACGCTTTGCCGGCATGGACCTGTCTGTCATCGCGGTGATCGGCATCCTGATGCTGATCGGCATCGTCAAGAAGAACGGCATCATGATGGTCGATGTCGCGCTGGAACTGCGACGAGAAGGCATGTCGGCCAAGGAGTCCATCCACAAGGCCTGCCTGATGCGTTTCCGGCCGATCATGATGACGACGCTGGCGGCGCTGATGGGCACGTTCCCGATCGCGCTCGGCACCGGCGCCAGTGCTGAACTGCGCCAACCTCTCGGCGTCGCGGTGGTCGGCGGCCTGTTGGCTTCGCAGGCGCTGACGCTTTTCGTTACGCCGGTGATCTACGTCTATTTCGAGAACTTCTCCGGCTGGCTGGTCGGCTTCTTCACCTCGAGGAAGCGGCCGGCGCTGCATGCCGTGGAAAGCGGCGAGCAGGCTTCGCTGTTCGGCCTCGAGGACCGGCTCATGGAACCGCAGAAGGCCGCCGCCGAGTAATCTGGCCCAAGCTGTCATGCTTGCGGCCGGAGATCGGTGATCGTAATTTGAGGTCATGTCCCATGATCATGACCACGACAACGAGCTTGATCCGTTTGCGGCGCGGGTGCGCGCGCTGGAAACCATCCTCACCGAAAAAGGCCTGATCGATCCGGCGGCGATCGACGTCATCGTCGATACCTATGAGACAAAGATCGGCCCGCGCAACGGCGCTAGGGTGGTCGCAAAAGCCTGGAGCGATCCCGCCTATGTCGACTGGCTGAAGCGCGATGCGACGGAAGCGATCGCCTCGCTGAGCTATACCGGCCGCCAGGGCGAGCACATGCAGGCGGTGTTCAATACCGACGAGACGCACAACCTCGTCGTCTGCACGCTCTGCTCCTGCTATCCGTGGTCGGTGCTCGGCCTGCCGCCGGTCTGGTACAAGGCGCCGCCCTACCGCTCGCGCGCCGTGATCGATCCGCGCGGCGTACTCGAGGAATTCGGGCTGACCTTGCCGGCGGAGAAAAAGATCCGCGTCTGGGATTCGACCGCTGAGCTGCGCTATCTCGTGGTGCCGATGCGGCCCGAAAATACCGAAGGCTGGAGCGAGGAGCAGCTCACCGAACTGGTCAGCCGCGATGCCATGATCGGCACGGCCTTGGCCAAAGAACCCGGGAAAAGAGAGGCTGCATGAACGGGCCGCAGGATCTCGGCGGGCAGATGGGTTTTGGGCCGGTCGCGCCCGAAAAGGACGAGCCTTACTTCCATGCCGACTGGGAAAAGCGGGCGCTCGGCGTGACGCTGACGGCCGGTGCCATGGGCGCCTGGAACATCGACGAGAGCCGGCATGCGAGGGAATCGCTGCCTCCGGCCGTGTATTATTCATCGAGCTACTACCAGATCTGGATCAAGGCGCTGGAGGTGCTGCTCAAGCGCCATGGCTTCGTCAGCGAGCGCGATCTTGAGGCCGGCAAGGCCGTTGACGCGGCCGCGACGCCGAAGCGGGTGCTCAAGGCTGAAAACGTGCCGGCGGTGCTGGCCAGGGGTGGCCCCTGCGACCGGCCGGTTCCGACGCCGGCACGGTTCAAGGCGGGGCAGCCCGTGCGGACGAAGAATTTCAATCCCACCGGCCATACAAGGCTGCCGCGCTATGCGCGCGACAAGCAAGGCGTGGTCGAGGCTGTGCGCGACGGTTTCGTCTTCCCCGACAGCAACGCGCACGGCAAGGGCGAAAACCCGCAATGGGTTTACACCGTGGTCTTCGATGGCCCGGAAATCTGGGGCGAGGGCGCCGACCCGACGCTCAGCATTTCGATCGATGCCTGGGAGAGCTATCTTGAGCCGGCATGAGGGCGCATTGCCTAGAGGTTTCGACGAGCCGGTGTTTTCAGAGCCTTGGCAGGCCGAAGCCTTCGCCATGACGGTGGCGTTGCACGACAAAGGCCTGTTTTCCTGGAGCGAATGGGCCGATGCACTGTCGGCCGAGGTGAAGCAGCCTGGGGCCGCAAGCGACGGTCACGACTATTACGAGCATTGGCTGGCGGCGCTGGAGAAACTGCTGGCCGCCAAGGGCGTCGCGGGAAAAAGCGATGTCGACACACTCGCCGCCGCCTGGGAGCGCGCCGCGCATGCCACGCCGCACGGCATGCCGATCTTGCTTGAGAACGACCCCGGGGCTTGATAGCTGGCTACGGTCCGTCAGACCAAGGTTTAGTCTTCCGTTATCTTCGTCTGGATTTAGCCTCGGGCCACAGTTGCAAATATTGAAGCGACCCGCAACTATATCGTCATGATGGAAAAGCCTTCCGCACCATGGCCTTTGCTGCAAATCGCGATCGAGGTGAAGTCGAGAGCCGATGAGGAGAAGTTGCGCGCCGCCTTGTCGACGCTGGCGGAGGGGCCACCTGACTTTGAGGTAAAATGGGACGAGGAAGCTGGCCAGACGATCATCGCCGCGATGACCGAGCTTGACCTTGACATCATCATCTATCGGCTGCTCAAAGAGTTCGAAATCGCGTTCAAGGTCTGGGCTCCGCAAGTGGCCTATCGCGAAACGATTACCCACGCCCGCGAACAAGACTATACGCATAAGAGACAGTTTGGCGGCCACGGACAGTTCGCCCGAGTCAAGATTCTGTTCGAGCCGAACGGGCGCAATGCGGAGTTCGTGTTTCTCTCGAAGATCGCCGGGGGTGCGGTTCCCGAGGACTATGTCGTGGGGGTCCAGGCCGGATTGCGCAGCATCCTGTCCTCCGGTCCCTTCGCGGGCTTTCCAATGGTCGGCATCAAGGCGACACTGATGGACGGCGCCTATCATGGCACCGACTCCTCGGCGTCTGCTTTCGAGATCGCCGGCCGCGGCTGTTTTCGCGAAGCCGCACCCAAGCTTGGCGTACAATTGCTCGAACCGATCATGAACGTCGAGGTGGTGGCGCCGGAAATCGATGTCATCCGCATAATCGGCGACCTGCACGGCCGCCGCGGTCTCATCAAGAGTCGGAAAAGCCGAAGTGAGGCCATCGTCATCAACGCGATGGTGCCGCTGGTCACCATGTTCAAGTACGTCGACAACCTGCGCTCGATGAGCCAGGACCGTGCGGCCTACACGATGCAGTTCGACCACTACGCGCCCGTTCCTATGCCTGACCACGACCCGCCGCCGCCGGCAGTGGCTGCCTACGGCTGACTTGTCGTTCGTTGGAGCCAACCGAAGCACTGCGACTTGTTCTCTTTACGTTCCAGTTTGCGGCTGATAGCCTGACTTTGTCGGAGGCGCGAGCGATTGCCGCCGACAACGGTCGACATGGCGGCCAATCTTGTCTTTCTCTCGCGAATCCGGTCTGTCGAACCGATGGAATTTTCTCCCCAACAGGATGAGGCGTTGAAGGCGGTTGCGCGCTGGCTCAAGGAGGGCCGGCCGCAGATATTCCGGCTGTTCGGCTATGCCGGCACCGGCAAGACGACGCTGGCGCGCTATTTCGCCGAGCATGTCGATGGGCAGGTGCAGTTCGCTGCCTTCACCGGCAAGGCGGCGCAGGTGCTGCGCTCCAAGGGCGCGACCAACGCCCGCACCATCCATTCGCTGATCTACCGGCCGAAAGGCGAGGAATCGGTTGCCGACGAGGTGACCGGCAAGACGTCGATGTCGCCGACCTTTTCCCTCAACCGGCAAAGCCCGATCTCGCGCGCGAAACTCGTCGTCATCGACGAATGCTCGATGGTCGACGAGCAGCTCGGCCGCGATCTCCAGAGTTTCGGCACGCCGATCCTGGTGCTCGGCGATCCGGCGCAGCTGCCGCCGATTTCGGGAGGCGGCTATTTCACCGAGGATGAACCGGACGTGCTGTTGACTGAAATCCACCGCCAGGCGCGCGACAATCCGATCATCCGGCTGGCGCTCGACGTGCGCGAGGGCCGCGAGTTCATGCAGGGCGACTACGGCACGGCGCAAGTGATCGGCAGGGAAGGCGTCAACCAGGATCTCGTGCTCAAGGCCGACCAGGTGCTGGTCGGCACCAACCGCACGCGACGCCGCTACAATCAGCGCCTGCGCGAGCTCAAAGGCTTCAATGCCGACTACCCGCAGGCCGGCGACAAGCTGGTCTGCCTGCGCAACGATCCCGCCAAGGGGCTGCTCAACGGCTCGCTGTGGAAGGTGATGACTTCGTCGCGCGAGACGGTGAAGCCCGGCATCAACCTACTGGTCTCGCCCGAAGAAGACGATCCCGACCGCGGCGTCGCCAAGATCAAGCTGCTGAAGGCGGCGTTCGAGGATCCCGACGCCGATATCCCCTGGCAGCAGAAGAAGCGTTTTGACGATTTCGACTATGGCTATGCGCTGACCGTGCACAAGGCGCAGGGTTCGCAGTGGAACGACGTCGTGCTGTTCGACGAGAGCTGGGCGTTCAAGGAAACCCGCCAGCGCTGGCTTTACACCGCCATCACCCGGGCGGCCGAGCGGCTGACCATCGTTAGATAGCTGACGTCAGGTAGCGGCCGGCGTAGCAGGGCTGAGTGGCGTCGCGTCCAGCCACGCCCAAGCGTCCGCTTCATCCTCGGCCTTGAAATGCCTGAACTCGATGGGCGATGATGCAGGAAGGAAGCCTTGCGCATCCGCTACCCAGTTCGGCTCGCCGATCGTCGCGCAGCGCGCGATATGCTCCAGGGCGTGTACCGTGCCCTGTTTCAGCGTCTCGTCGGCCACATCGGCCCAGTCGACGCCTTCATGATCGACCAGCCGCATCAGCACGTCGATCCTTGGGTGAAGCGCGTAGGCAGCCTCCAGCAATCCGAACAGATTTTCACCGTCTGCCGCTGAGACATGGCCAACGACCTCGACGGCGAAAAGCTCTTCACGGTCGGTTTCGATACGGCGGATTGCCGGCACGGATTGGAGAAAATTCATCGGCCAGTTTCCCTCTTGCGATTGAATGCCTGACTGGAACACCCGAAACCCCCTGTCTGTTCCCATTAAAGGCAGTATAGATGCGCAGCCAAAACGCCTCCTGACCGGACCCAAAGCCATGCCCGCCAAGCTTTCCGTCAACCTCAACGCCATCGCCATGCTGCGCAACCGCCGCGACCTGCCATGGCCGAGCGTCACCGGGCTCGGCCGTCTTGCCCTTGCCGCCGGCGCGCACGGGCTGACGGTGCATCCACGGCCCGATGAGCGCCATACAAGGCATTCCGACCTGCCGGAAATCAGGGCGCTGATCGACGACGAGTTCCCCAAGGCGGAGTTCAACATCGAGGGCTACCCAACGGAAGATTTCCTGGCGCTTGTAGAAAAGCACCAACCGGAACAGGTCACGCTGGTGCCCGACGATCCGGCCCAGGCGACCTCAGACCATGGCTGGAACTTTGCCGCCGAGGCCGCGTTCCTCAACCCGATCGTCAAGCGCCTGAAAAAGGGGGGCTTTCGCGTGTCGCTGTTTTCCGACCCGGATCCCGCTGGCGTCAATGCCGCGCGCGACACCGGAGCCGACCGTATCGAGCTCTATACCGGACCCTATGGCGGCTATCACAGCGATTCAGCCAAGGCTGCGAAGGAACTGGAAAGATTGGGAAAGACCGCCGATGCCGCGCTCGCCGCCGGGCTCCAGGTCAATGCCGGGCACGATCTGGTGGTGAACAATCTGCCGGCCCTGGTAAGGCGCATTCCGGCATTGGCCGAAGTGTCTATCGGCCATGGGTTGACAGCCGATGCGTTGGAGTATGGCATGGCCGGCACGGTGGGCCGGTTCCTTAGGGCCTGTGGGTGGTAATGACAGCAGTTTGCGCCGCTAGCGCCCCAGCTGTCACGTGACGGTGCTGCATCGCAAGCAGGCTCACGCTTATTGGAGTGTCGTTGATGGCCCTTGCCAATGCTGGTAGCGAGGCAGATGCCGTCGAACATTCTGAGATCGAGCAGCACAGCACCAAGGTGCTGATGCTGGGAGCGCTCGGTGTCGTCTATGGCGATATCGGCACCAGTCCGATCTACGCTTTTCGCGAGGCGCTCCACGCATCGCCCGGCACCGATACGCGCAGCGACGTGCTTGGCGTGCTTTCGCTGATCGTCTGGGCGCTGACGATCATCGTCACGATCAAATATGTCGCCTTCGTGCTGCGGGCCGACAACAAAGGCGAGGGCGGCACGCTGTCGCTGATGTCGCTTGCCCGCAGCGCCTACCCGAAAGGCGCCGGCCTCATCCTCGCAATCGGGCTTTGCGGGGCGGCGCTGTTTTTCGGCGATGCGATCATAACGCCGGCGATCTCGGTGCTTTCAGCGGTCGAAGGCCTCGAAGTGGTGACGCCGACGCTCGACGCCTATGTCGTTCCGATCACGCTGGTCATCCTGGCAGTGCTGTTTTCGGTGCAACGTTTCGGCACCGGAAAAGTGGCCGCCGTGTTTGGGCCGGTGACGGCACTGTGGTTCCTGGCGATCGGCGTCGCCGGGCTCTATCACCTGATGGACGATCCGTCGGTGCTGCTGGCGATCAACCCATATTATGCGATCGCCTATCTCGCCGGCACACCCACCGCGGCGTTTGTGACCGTCGGCGCCGTCTTCCTGGCGGTGACCGGCGCCGAGGCGCTTTATGTCGATCTCGGCCATTTCGGGCGCAAACCTATCGTGCTGGCCTGGTTTTCCGTGGTCTTCCCGTGCCTGCTGCTCAATTACTTCGGCCAAGGCGCCTTTGTGCTCTCCAATGGCGGCAGGCCGACCAATCCGTTCTTCCAGATGCTGCCGGACTGGGCGCTGATGCCGATGGTCGGCCTGGCGACCGCCGCGACCGTCATTGCCAGCCAGGCGGTCATTTCAGGCGCTTTTTCGCTGACCCGCCAAGCCGTGCAGCTCAACCTTCTGCCGCGTATCGAGGTTCAGCATACATCCGAAATGCAGCTCGGCCAGATCTACATGCCGCGCGTCAACCTGCTGATCGCGATGGGGGTGATGCTGCTGGTCGTCGGTTTCGGCAGCTCGAGTTCGCTGGCTTCCGCTTACGGCATCTCGGTAACCGGTGAGATGCTGATGACGACGATCCTGCTGTTCGTGGTGATGCGCAAGCTGTGGAAGTGGAAGCTGGCGCCAGCTTTGGCGTTGACGATTGTGTTCGGCATCATCGACAGCGGCTTCTTCCTGGCCAACGTCGTCAAACTCGTCGAAGGCGGATGGGTTTCGATCACCGTGGCATGCATCATGGGGCTGATCATGACGACGTGGATACGCGGCAGCCGCTACCTTTTCGACAAGACCCGCCGCAACGAGATCCCGCTCGATTTCCTGGCCGGCAATCTGTTGAAGAAGAAGCCGCAACTGGTCGCCGGCACCGCCGTGTTCCTGACAAGCGATCCGCAAAGCGCGCCGACGGCGCTGATGCACAGCCTGAAGCATTACAAGGTGCTGCACGAGC